>QAKL01000054.1 GCA_003343815.1 Clostridiales bacterium | reverse complement strand
GTCTCGCTTATTTTTAAAACTGCGTCAGGTTCATGCGTCAAAAGAATCGTCGGCACTTCGCACGGCGCGCTTAAAAGCGAATAATCTGGCGTGCCGAAAATCATTTCGTCCAAGCCGATAATACTAAGCTCGCGACCGTCTATATTTAGCGCTGCTTTTTCGTTGCGCAGCACGCGAAAGCCGCCGTCGGTCATGATACGCTCGTAATATTTTTCGGCACCTCCGCCGTAGTCATGATTGCCCCAGACGGCGAATTTGCCGTATTTTGCGTTAATTTGCGCTAAATAAGGACTGACGTTTTCCAAATTGCCGTATGTTTTCGCCTTATCGATCAAATCGCCCGTGAAAACGACGATGTCGGGATTTTGCGCGTTGATCTCCGCGACGATTTTCTCGAGCTGGTCTAAATCATAGCAGAAGCGCAAATGCAGATCGCTGAATTGCACCACGGTGATTTTCTTATCGCTTAGAGTGTAATCATAGGATAAATGCTCGATTTTTAAACGAAACGGTTCGACGAAACAGCCGTAGGCGAGCAACGTCGCAAGCAAAACTAAAATAATTATTTTATTCCGCAGGCGGAAAATTTTCATGGTTTATACCTCGCAAAATCAATTTAAGCAATATTATACACCGTTTCAGCCGAGGACGCAAGGAAGAAAGCTATGGCAAATTTGGAGAAATGATAAAAATTGCCTAAAAGGCGGGTAAATGGCTTGTACCGCAAAGAAATTTAGTGTATAATAACGAAAGCTGATTTAAGGGAGTATGGATATGGGCGAATATCGTAAAGTATTTTTCAGATTAGATTATCTGCTTTTGCTGGCAGTAGCTGTGATAATCGGCATCGGCTTGGTTGTCTTAAACAGCGCCTCATCGCATGAGGCGGGCAATCAGGTTTTAAAACAGATTATTTCTATCTGTATCGGTTTGGTTGTATTTTTAATTTCGTTAAACTTTGAATATAATATTTTCAGCAAATATTACCGTCAGATTTATGTTTTTACGATTTTAATGCTTATTGCGGTGCTCATTTTCGGACATGAAGCGGGAGGCGCGAAATCTTGGTTTAAATTTCCGGTGATCGGTACTTTTCAGCCTTCCGAGGTGGCGAAAATTTTGCTAATCATTTCGTACGCGCAATTCTTGGAGGACAGGCGCGGGCATTTGAATACCTTGTGGGAGTTAATTCAGGCGTTTATGTTTTTTGTTCCTCCGGTGTTACTAATTTTAATGCAGCCGGATATGGGCAGCGCGATGGTCTTTTTGGCAATTATGATCGGGATGCTTTTTATGGCTGGCGCTAATTGGAAATGGCTTTTGGGTATTTTCGGAGGAGGTTTGGTAGCAGGCATCGGCTATATCATCGGCATTTGGAAATTCGGCTGGTGGTCGCCTTTGATGAAGCATCAGCTCAATCGTTTTTTGGTGCTGTTTGATTCGACGATAGACCGTCAGGGAGTCGGCTGGAATGCATGGCAGGCAAAAATCGCGATCGGTAACGGCGGATTTTTCGGGCAGGGTATCGGCTCAGGCACCCAAAGCGCCGGAGATTTCCTGCCGGAGCAGTGGACGGACTTTATTTTCGCGGTTTTATGCGAGGAATTGGGCTTTATCGGAGCGTCGGTTATTTTGATTATGTTCGGCGTTTTGTTGTATCGCGGGATAAAAATTGCGATGACCAGCCGCGATTTTTATGGATCACTGGTAGCGATAGGCGTAGTGACGATGTTTTTCTTCCACGTTTTTGAAAACGTTGGCATGAATATCGGCATTATGCCGATTGCGGGTATTCCGTTACCGTTTATCAGCTACGGAGGCAGTGCAGTTTTAGCGAATTTTATGGGCATCGCCCTTTTAGAAAATATTTATATGCGCAGAGAGAGTTTGTCGTTCAGAGAATAGGAGATAATTATGGCAAATAAATATTACGCGGTAAAAGAGGGGCGCGAAAAAGGCATTTTCACCTCATGGGAAGAGTGCAAAAAGCAGGTCATGGGCTATAAAGGTGCTGTCTACAAAAGCTTTCCGAGCAAAGCTGAGGCAGAAAATTATCTTTCGGGCGCGGCAAATAAAGCTATGGCTACTTTTAAGGGACCGATAGCCTATGTGGACGGCAGCTTTGAGGTGAAAAGCGGTGAATTTGCCGCCGGTGCTGTGATTTTGTATAATGGTGAGGAGATTACATTTTCCGAAAAATACACAGACTCTGAGCTTGCGCAGATGCGCAATGTTGCAGGGGAAATCCGCGCCTCTCAGCTGGTGATGGAGTACGCTTTGGAGCATAATTGGAGCGAAATTGCGATTTATCACGATTATCAAGGCATCGCCGCCTGGTGCGACGGCTCCTGGCAGGCCAAGCTCAAAGGCACGCAAAACTACCGCGATTTTTATTTAAGCATCAAAGATAAATTATGCGTGCATTTTGTCAAAGTAAAAGGCCACTCGGGGGATAAGTATAACGATATGGCGGATTCTTTGGCGAAAAAAGCATTAGGAAAATAATTAAAAATAATAATATTTTTTTAAGAAAAACAGCACATTTCCCTTGCCAAAGGGATTTTCTTATGCTATAATATTTCTTGTTGTGAAATGGACGGTCCGCTGCGTTATAGGTGTAAGGCATGAACGTCTGAGAGAAGGAGGAAAAATCATGGACTACATTAAAATGCTCGAGCAGGAGCAAATGAAAAACGACATTCCCGATTTCCGCCCCGGTGACACCGTGCGCGTAGATGTCAAGATTGTCGAGGGTGGCAAAGAGCGTATTCAGGCTTTCGAGGGCGTTGTTATCAAACGTCGCGGCGGCGGTTTAAGTGAGACCTACACTGTACGTCGTGTAGCTTACGGCGTAGCTGTAGAAAGATGCTTCCCGGTTCATTCGCCTCGCGTTGACAAAATTACTGTAGTACGCCAAGGCCGTGTCAGAAGAGCTAAACTCTACTACATGCGTGAGCGTTTCGGTAAGGCTGCCAGAATCAAAGAAGTGCGCAGATAGTTGTCAAAGGCTGAATTTTTTCAGCCTTTTTTTTATTCCGATTAGCGTAAGGAGGCTTTGACGTGAAAGAAAAAACACAAGAAATTGCCGAAATAAATGAAGAGATGAGCAGCTTAAAACGCAGCGAAAAAAATAAAAAGAAAGAGAAATCATTTTTAGTGGAAGTAATAGAGATAATCGTCATCGCGGCGGTGTTGGCATTCGCCTTGCGTACCTTTGTCATCGAAAGCTTCTGGGTGCCATCCGGCTCGATGTTGCCGACGATACAATTAAACGACCGCGTCTGGGTTACTAAATTCAGTTATAAAATCGGCGAGCCTGAGCGCGGAGACGTCGTAGTTTTCCGCCCGCCGGCAGAAGCACATGCTGCCGCAAACGAGAAATATTTTATCAAACGTTTAATTGGGCTGCCGGGAGAAACGGTCGAGTTTAAGGACAATCGGCTCTATATCGACGGAGAATTGGTCGAGGAGGATTATTTGGGAGACGATGTTTATACCGATAATTTCGGACCGTTTAAAGTAGGCGAGGACTGCTACTTTTTCTGCGGAGATAACCGCACCGGCAGCTACGACAGCCGTGCCTGGGGCGATGTCGAGAGAGATAATTTAGTCGGTCAGGCTCAGTGCATTTATTGGCCGTTAGCACGTATGGGAGGACTGTAATGCAAATACAATGGTTCCCGGGGCATATGACTAAAACCAAGCGTATGATCGAGCAGCGGATCAAATTGGTCGATGTCGTCATCGAATTAACCGATGCGCGCCTGCCGCTAAGCAGCCGCAATCCGCTTTTGGATTCACTGGTCGGACATAAGCCCAGAATAGTCATTTTAAATAAAGAAGATTTAGCCGATCCGCAGCAGAGTGCGTTATGGATGAAATATTTCGACGCGCAGAATAACTGTCGCGCCTTAGTCTTTAATTCGACGATGGGCAAAAAGAAATTGATCGGCGAATTAAAAAATATTTTGCTTGATTTGACCGCTGCCAAGCGTGAGCGCTTAGCGGCGAAAGGCATCCGCATGCAGAGCATCCGCTGTATGGTCGTCGGTATCCCTAATGTCGGCAAAAGTACCTTTATCAATATTTTAGCCGGCAAAAAATCTGCCAAAACCGGCGATAAACCGGGCGTTACCCGCGGCGAGCAGTGGATCAAATTAGAGGATGGGATCGAACTTTTAGATACTCCCGGGATTTTGTGGCATAAATTCGAGGATGAGGAAGTCGGCTTTCGCTTGGCAATGGCAGGCTCGATCAGCGACGAAGTTTTCGACTGGGAGGAGGGCGCCTATAAACTCTGCGCCTATTTAAAAACATATTATCCTAAATTAATCCAAGAACGTTATAAATTATCTATAGAGGAAATGGAATTGGAGCCGTGGCCGTTATTAGAGGAAATGGGCAGAAAGCGCGGTTTTCTCGTGAAAGGCAACAAAGTAGATATGCAAAAAATGTCTAAAGCGCTAATCATCGATTTCCGTCAGGGCAAAATAGGGCGCATCACTTTGGAGCGTGCGGGCGAAAAATTAAAAGAGCAGCAAATTAAATAAACAAAAAATCCAAGCTTGCGCTTGGATTTTTTAGTGATGAAAATTTTTTAAGCCGGCAAAGTCTAATTGGCGCAAAGCCTCGTAGATGATAATTGCTGCGGAATTGGATAAATTGAGCGAGCGGGCGTCGGGGTTGTCCAGCATGGGGATCGTAATGCAAGTGTCGGGATATTTTTCGCGCAGCCACTGGGGCAGTCCGGCAGTTTCTTTGCCGAATAAGAAGTAATCGCCGTTTTGGTAAGTGCATTCGCTGTAGAGATTTTCCGCTTTGGTGGTCGCTAAAAATAAGCGGTCGTTGCTGTGTTTAGCCAAAAAATCCTCAATATTTTCATAATAAGTAATGTCTAACAAATGCCAGTAATCCAACCCTGCGCGTTTTAAATGCTTATCATCTACCGAAAAGCCCAACGGCTTCACTAAATGAAGCTTGGAGCCCGTGAGCGCGCAGGTACGGGCAATATTGCCGGTATTAGACGGGATTTCAGGCTCGACAAGTACGATATTTAACATAATTAAGTCTCCTTTTTATGATTTACAATACACTTAAGTATAAAAGCAAAGCGTGGTTTAGTCAAGCAATTTGGCATAAAATATTTCCTGCGAACATATATTAAACAGGGGTGAGAGGGATGATTTTTGCAGGAATTGCCGCAGTTTTGGTCATTATCAGCGTAAAAAGCAAAATGAGCAATAATTATTTGCGCACCGAAGAGGCGAAAATTATCCAGAGCCCTTTAGCTGAGGCGATAAACGATCTGGTGGGAGTAAGCGGAGGTATTTATTTGGCGTTGCTTATGGCGGCGGAATTTATCGGCTTAGACGGTGATTGGCGCGTTTATTTAGACGGATATGCTTTTAACGCTTTGGCACTTTTAGCGATATTTTTGAGCCTCATGCAGCCAATAGC
>QAKL01000048.1 GCA_003343815.1 Clostridiales bacterium | reverse complement strand
CGATTATGTTTTTGTACATGGTGAGTTTGCAAATTAAAGAATATAAATTTGCTCAAAGCGGATTGTTTCGCTTTTTAGATCGCGAAAGCTACAATATCTATCTGTGGCATATGCTGATTTTGCTGGCCGTGGAGTATGTCATGAGAGGTATTACTGTAAATATCGCTTTTGCGCTTATAATACGCGCGCTTTTTGTAAGCGTAGGCACAGCTACGGCTTTATTTTGCTGGGAAAAGGTTAAAAGGCTCAAAAAGGCGTGAGCGGTCAGGCTGACTTTCAAATTATTGTAACAAATTTTTAGCTTTGTACTTGACATATGCTTACTTTCAAGTTACAATATATAAGGAGCTGTTTGGGTTTTTATTTCTGCAAGAAAGCAGAGTTCACTATATATAAATGAAGAAAAAAAGCATATCTTCAATTTCAAAAAGGAGCTTTTGTTTTTGTGTGTATTTATATGTAGATTTTTAGGCAAACCGCAGTCCGGTTTGCTTTTTTTGTGCAAAATTCCCAAGCAGATCATTAATTACTTTAGTATTAAGAAAACAATATTTTATTAAAAAAGAGAGGAGGTAGAGTATGGCAGACATTATATTGCCGGCGATTTTAGCGGTAGCGGCGCTATGTATCGGTGCTTTGGGAGGATATATTTTACGCAAAAAAACTGCTGAGGCAGCGATTAAATCCGCCGAGGATGAGGCTGTAAAAATCATTAACGACGCTAACAAAGAGGTTGAGTCAATCAAAAAAAGCGCGTCGTTGGAGGCTAAAGACGAGGCCTACCGTATTCGCAATGAGGCAGAAAAAGAAGTTAGAGAAAGACGGGCAGAGGTTCAAAAGACCGAGAAACGCTTAAATCAGAAAGAAGACGCATTGGATCGCAAAATGGACGCTATCGAGCGCAAAGAGGAAGCTATGCAGCGCACCGAAGCCCAAGTAGAGAAGATGAAAGCGCAGGTTAGCGAGTTATATGACAAGCAATTGGCCGAGTTAGAACGCTTGGCAGGATTGACCAGCGAAGAGGCTCGCGAATATCTGTTAAACAAAGTTGAAGACGAGATTAAGCATGAAACTGCTATTTTAATTAAAGACTTAGAAAATAATGCCAAGGAACAAGCTGACAAAAATGCCAGAGAGATCATTTCTCAGGCTATTCAGCGCTGTGCTGCCGATTACGTGGCAGAAACTACTGTTTCCGTGGTGGCTTTGCCCAATGATGAAATGAAAGGACGTATTATCGGTCGTGAGGGCCGTAATATCCGCACTTTAGAAAACTTAACGGGCATAGATTTGATTATCGACGACACTCCGGAGGCAGTCATCTTGTCAGGATTTGACCCGATCAAGCGTGAAATCGCCCGGATAGCTCTCGAAAAATTGATTGTAGACGGACGTATCCATCCGGCTCGTATCGAGGAAATGGTGGAAAAAGCTCAAAAAGAAGTGGAAACCAAAATCCGAGAGGAGGGCGAGCAGGCGACGTTTGATACCGGAGTGCAGGGATTGCATCCGGAGATCATCAAATTGCTCGGCCGCTTGAAATACCGTACCAGTTACGGACAAAATGTCTTGCAGCATTCTATCGAGGTAGCGCATTTAGCAGGAATTATGGCGGCAGAATTGGGCGTGGATGTCCAGTTAGCCAAAAGAGCAGGTTTACTGCATGATATCGGCAAAGCTGTCGATCATGAGGTCGAAGGGCCGCATGTTTCGATTGGCGCTGATTTGGCGAAACGCTATCGCGAATCGAAAGAGGTCGTTAACGCAATCGAGGCGCATCACGGCGATGTCGAGCCGATGACAGTCGAGGCTGTCTTGGTAGCGGCTGCCGACGCGGTATCTGCCGCACGTCCCGGTGCCCGCCGTGAGACTTTGGAGGCATATTTACGCCGTTTGGAGAAATTAGAGGAAATTGCCAATAGTTTCGACGGTGTCGAAAAATGTTACGCTATTCAAGCCGGTCGCGAGATCCGCGTCATCGTTAAACCTGACAAGGTCGATGATGTCGAGGCGGCGAAAATTTCCCGCGATATCGTGAAACGTATCGAGCAAGAATTGGAATACCCCGGACAGATCAAGGTCATCGTCACCCGCGAGACACGTGCTGTCGAGTATGCGAAGTAAATTTTTATAAGTTTTTAAGTGAGGTGAGGACCATGCCCAGACCAAAAAAATGCAGAAAAATTTGCATGATGCCGGATAATTGCCAGTTTGGCCCTTTGGACAAGGATGGTCAGGAACTCATTTATATGAGCATTGATGAGTATGAAACCATTCGCCTGATCGACTTAGAGGGCTTTACCCAAGAAATGTGTGCGAGCCGTATGCAGGTCGCGCGCACGACAGTCCAATGGATTTATAACGAGGCCAGACAAAAGCTGGCCGATGCTTTGGTAAACGGCAAGCGTTTACGCATCGAGGGCGGAGATTACACTTTGTGCGACGGCTTGGACAGCGACTGTTGCCAAAACAGCAGCTGCTGCAAGCGTAAACGCGCCGAAATGAATGAACAGGATAACGATTGATCTAAACTCCCGTGCCTAAGTACGGGAGTTTTATATAGCAACAGCGCGTTGCTTGACTGTCTGAGCAGATGGGATTATGATAAAATCGAGGAGGAGATGAAATGGAAACTAAAGATGTAATTTTAAATTTGCGCATCAAGCATAATTTATCGCAAGACGAACTGGCAGAGAAATTATTTGTCACGCGTCAAGCTGTCTCACGCTGGGAAAACGGCGACACTGTGCCTAACACGGAAACGCTCAAATTATTATCCAAAGTATTCAACGTGTCGATTAATACCATTTTGGGCTCGCCGCGTAAATTATTTTGTCAGTGCTGCGGGATGCCGCTGGAGGATGACATTTTGAGTAAAGAAGCAGACGGCTCGTTTAACGAAGAATACTGCAAATGGTGCTATAATGACGGTGAGTTTTTCTATAAATCCAAGGAGGATTTATTGGATTATCTGGTGCAAAATATGCCCAATCCGCAAAATTTAGATGATGCTACCAGAAGCAAGCAGTTTGACGAATATTTATCCACTCTGAAACATTGGCAGGAGTAAAAAGTGTGCCCAAGAGAGTTTTTCGGATAAAAAACAATATCTTCACAAAATCTTCACATTTGAGTAGGCACGCTTGATTGACAAGCAAACTCTTCTTTGCTATAATTTTTCATATAGTGAAAATAATATAACAAAGGAGTTTATTATGAAGAAAAACTGGCAGAGTATTTTAACGGTAATTATGGCAATTTTGCTGATTGTTTGCTTGATTCAGATTAATAGTTTGACTGACCGCGTTAATCAGCTGAATACTAATTTTACATCGCAGATAAATATAGTGAGAGACAGTATCAATAATATCAGCTGGAGTGTAAACGATTCTTTAGAGCAGCAGGCCAGTATTTTGAGCGATGCCGTTTGGGAATACGGTAAATTTGACTTAGAAAAAAGAACGACTGAGGTTGAGGTCACGATTACGCCCAAGGAATACGACACTAATACTCATGCCTATGTTTCCGCTGGCACACAGAGCTTTCCGCTTACGCTTAATAACGGCAGTTTTGCCGGCACTTTGGAATTACCGCTGTTTCAGGAAACGTATCTGGATAAGGTGCGCTTTGTCGAGGGTAACGACACTCGGACCGAAAAGCTCGATTGGTACTTTGCACCGATGGACGAAGCTCTGCCCTCGATTTATGCCGATTTATCATTCAGCTATAGCCAATCAACGGTCAAGGACGGTAAATGCCCGATTAATTTGAACGGAGATTTGAATGTTAATATTGACGGTGCCAACGGAGTGCAGATTGAAAACATCGTTTTGGCAGTTTCCGACGGCAAGAATGATATTATGCGCAAAGACATTACTAATGAAGTAAGCAGTGACCGTGACGGCAGCATGACGCCGGAGGCTGCATTATCGCTGGCAAGCGGCGAGAGCAGATATTTTTATTATAGCGTAAATGAGAATTTGACCTTGGAAAGCAATAATAAATATACCGTTTATTGCGAGCTTATCGATGCAAACGGGCTGTGCTACCGCAGTGAGCTGTTAGAATTAAATGTCGATGATAAGAGTGCGAGCCTCGGTGATGTCACGGATTGCGGCAGCAGAGCATCCGTCTACGACAGCAAAGGAAATTTGCTTTACAAAGAACAATAATATAAACGAAAAAAATACCAAGCATAGGCTTGGTATTTTTTTATCCGCGTGGATTAAACAATATGGCGGTGGTAAATCCTAAAACTAGCGCAACAGTGATGCCTAACGATGCGGAGGACAGTCCACCGGTAAAGGCGCCGATCAGTCCGTTCTCGGCGACTTTTTCGATCGCTCCCTGCGCCAGTAAATGCCCAAATCCCGATAAAGGCACAGTAGCGCCCGCTCCGGCAAAATCAACAAGCGGCTGATATAGTCCTACGGCGCTTAAAATTGCGCCCGAAACGACGTAGCTTACCAAAACATGCGCCGGTGTGATTTGAAAGGGCGTTAATTCTATGACTAACTGGGCAATCGTGCAAATCAATCCGCCGACTAAAAATGCCTGCCATAAACCGTGAAACATTTTCATCACCTGCTTTCGCTGGAGTTTCGCTCGATTAAAATACCGTGGGCAATGGAGGGGATAGTTTCGCCTTGCTGGGTAGAGGTCGGGCTTAAAAGGGCGCCGGTTGCGACTACTAATACTTTGTTTAATTCGCCTGCTTTGATTTTGGGCAGGATATACGCGCCTAAAACTGCCGCTGAGCAGCCGGCGCCGCTGCCGCCGCTATGGGTATCCTGCGCGGGATCGTATAGCAGACAGCCGCAGTCGGCGTAAATTTTTTCGATGTCATAGCCTTGGTTCAAAAGGAGCTTAGCGCAGATTTTGCTGCCTAAAACACCTAAATCACCGCTGATAATCAAATCAGGCAGTGGAGAGTCTTGGTTATCCTTTAAAAAAGCGGCAATTGTGTCGCAGGCGGCAGGCGCCATAGCCGAACCGAGGTCGTTATTATCGGCGATACCCCAGTCGACGACGCGTCCGGGGACTGCGGCTGTGATTTGCCAGGGTGAGGGCTTAGGGCTCAAAATATATGAGCCTGCTGCCGTCGCTGTCCACTGGGCGCTCATCAAGCGCTGTACGCCCATTTCGGTCGGATAGCGTAATTGCCGTTCGACGCTGTCGTGGTGAGAGGAAGCGTTGACGGCGATATGTGCGCCGATATGGTTATCCAGCAAAGCTGCAGCTAAAAATAAACCTTCGCATAAGGTCGAGCAGGCACCGTAAAGACCCAGAAATGGCGCGTTTAAGCCGCGGGCGGTAAAGGAAGTGGCGATGATTTGGTTTAATAAATCGCCGCCTAAAAAGAAATCCAAATCCTCAGCTTCTAAGTTTCCTTTGGCAAGGGCTAATTCCAAGGCATAGCTTTGCAGTTTCTGCTCGGATTTTTCCCAGGAAGCCTCGCCGTTTAAATTATCCGGAAAATGATAATCAAAATGCGCACCTATTGGGCCGGCGTATTCTTTAGGACCTGTTACCGTCGCATAGGAATTAATGAAAATATCGCGGGTAAAACGATAGGTGCGGGAGTTTATTTTTTCAGCCATAGTAGCCTCCGATGTAAGAAATTAAGCCGATGATAACCGAGGAGAGGGTGCCGTAAAGGATCACGGGACCGGCCACGGTAAAAATTTTGGCGCCGATACCGTAAACCATGCCCTCGCGCTTAAACTCCAAAGCGGCAGAGACGATCGAGTTGGCAAAGCCGCTGATAGGCACCATGGATCCTGCGCCGCCGAAGCGGCCGATCTCATCGTAAATGCCGAAACCTGTTAAGACAGCCGTCAAGATGATAATGCTTACACTGCCCAAAGCGCTGATGGTTTTAGCATCAAGCGCGGTATAAAGGGTGAGCAAATTGATCATTGTTTGGGCGATGGTGCAGATGAGACCGCCTGTCAAAAAAGCGCGCAGGGTGTTTTTGGCGATAG
>QAKL01000009.1 GCA_003343815.1 Clostridiales bacterium | reverse complement strand
CCTTTGCAAAAGCATTTTAAATCTCTCCTTCGCCAAGACATCCAGCCCCGAAGACGGCTCGTCTAAAAGCAAAATATCGACATCGTTCATCAGCGCCCGTGCTATCAGCACATTTTGCCTTTGACCTTTAGACAAACGCTCGTATTCGCTTTCTATCTTATCCTCTAAACCCAATTTCGTCAAAAGCTTTTTCGCCAAACGTACCTCCTGCGCCGTCACCTGACAATAATCAACTCCATAACTTCCCTGCCTCGCCGCCAAAACAATATCCAGTACCTTTTCCGCATGATATTTAGCGTCAAAAAAGGAGCTGCTGACAAAACCTATGCGTTTTTTATACTCCAAAACATTATCTTCCGTCAATTCCTCACCCCATAATTTTAACACTCCCTTGCTCTGGCGCTTGCATGCCGCCAAAATGCTTAAAAGCGTCGTTTTGCCCGAACCGTTTTCCCCATATAAAAGCCAATGCTCACCCTTTTTTATCTGCAAATTTATTTGGTTAAGCAGCATTTTTTTTCCTGATTGGTAGCTCAGCTGCTCACAAGAAATAACAACCTCTTTCTCCGCGCTCATTATTCCAATTCCTCCTCCAGACAATCCAGCAAATGATCCGTCAAATCCAGACATTCACCATTAATCACGCTTGAGGTATCCGGAGGTACAATAAAGCCGTCCTTGCTCAAATAACCCAAACTTTTCAAAACCCAGCTCATCATCTCCGCAGCTTTAGCGACCGTTGCTTTCTTGCTTAGCGCCGTATTGCCCATATCCGGGTATAAATTAAGCGCATACTCCTGCACATAATAAAGCGCCGCTTGATAAATTTCCGGCTCGATGCCAAACTCCAATCTGTCGCAATTATCGCAAAAAATATCGATTCGTGTCTTTTCAAATTCATCAAAATCCAACATCCGCAAACTAAGCTTACCGCCGCACGATTTACACACGCAGCGCTTTACCCGCTCGTTGAGCAGCAGCACCCGCTTAGCTTCCTTGTTCTTTTCATCCGAAATATCGCATTTTTTATCCATCTGTTTCACCTCCGTTTAAATTCCCCAGCGATTGGCATACTTTTCGCCGATTTTTACCGCCTCATCTCCTAAAGATGCCAATGCGCTAAAAATCTCCTCTTTCCTTTCTATCGAAAAATCAGCCTTGACAGTAGTCTTTTTTAGCAAATCAAGCATCCTTTCGTCATAAATTTTTCTGATTTCCTCCTCCATACATTTGCGCAGGCTTTGCAGCGACTCTTGCCGCTCGTATAGAAATTGCTTTTTGCAGATCGCCGTTACCATGATCCCGCGCCGCTCATAGTCCAATCTTTCTCGATAAATCACGTCCAAATTGGCATTGATGAAACATGTTATCCCGCTCTCGCTTACTACCGCAAAGCCATAAAAAGTCTTTTCCTTATCCTTTAACGACGGTAGATAGCTTTCTATAGCCGCAATTCTTTTCTCGCACCACAAAGCCAGACTTTGATATACTGCCTCCGTCATATTTTTACGCAAAAAAGCGCGCACGCACAATTCCCGAAACGCCTCAATTGAGCCTAAATCAAATATCGGCTCCAGTTGCGCGCGCATCTGCCGAAAATCCTCGTCCAAATTGACCGTCGCTTGAAAACTGTGCATCTCCTCCAAAAGCCTAAAAACCTGCGCCGGATACATCTGCTGTAACCTTTTGCCCGCCGCCGCTTTGACTGTGTTAGTGATTTCTCCGCTATATCCCTCGGGAATCATCCTGCTTTCACTGTAGATGTAAATATCGCTAGGATAGTATTGCTCATTGGCAGCATTATTCAAAAAATCAATCAAATTGCGCTGCACGGTACTCAATAAGTAATGCCTTTCACCGTTATTAAAATAACTCAAACCATACACCGTGATTTCTTGCGGATACATCCCTAAGGAGGCCATCATACGCACCTCATCGGCAGCGTGCTTGTCCCGCAAAACAGGCATTTCATTATAATTTTGCTGCATAAACTTCCCCCCTGCCAAAATAGGGCGTTTGCCAAGCGGCAAACACCCTAATCGTACAATTATTTGTAATCCAAAATCTGATATACAGGAGCGCCCTCGCACTGCGCCGGCATTCTCACTCCTAAAAGCATCGCAATAGTCGGTGTGACATCGGTCTGTCTGACCATACGCTCGGTATAAATACCATGCTTGATACCTGCTCCGGCAGCGAAAAAGATCGGAGATACTGACGTATCGCACTCGCCCAATGAAGTCGGCATACTGTCGTCGTGGTCATGCTCGTAGCCCTCCGCCATGCAGTAAATAATATCACCGCAAATTGGATATTCAGCGCCCAAGCCGATCATGACCGCATCTTTGCGGCGCAAAGCAAAGGCAATAATCCTCTGCCCACTGATAGGATCTTTATGTCCGTACAAAGCTGTCATGATTTCTTCCTCTAATTGATATTGATCCTCTGGATCAACGATACCGTGATCGGTACGCCCTTTCAAGTTTAAATATATATGCATCTCGCGGTTAGCGACAGCTTTAGTCTTGCTCCAATCAACCTCCGGCAGTTTATTGCCATTTTCATCGGTTTTCAAAGTCAAGAAACCTAATTCCTCCATCAGCTGGCAGTTCATACCCATATCGCCCAATCCGCGAATACCGTAAGTCGGACACACCTGTGCATGATCGGATACTACAAAAATAGTCCACCCCTCATCCAGCAAATGCACAAATTTGCCTAAATAACGGTCTACCTGCGTATAAACTCCCTGCATGACCTCCTCATAATCAGCACTGGTCGTGCCGTTATGACCGCTCTTCATAAAGCGAATAAACATATGATCCTGCAAATCAGGCGCATGGAAATGGGAGAATACGACCTCCATCCCCTTTTGCTCCATCATATAAAGCAAACTGGCGCTTTGCCACTCCAAGGTATGCTCCCAGCAAGCATTGGTGCATTTCATCAAAAGCTCCTTATTGCCGCCGCCCAAAGTAGAAGTCGGTGGAGGAAAACCGATATTATCGACGATTTCTTGATAAAGTTCCGTCGGATGCCACATCATATTGACCGACATATCCATCGAGGCGGAAATCCACATCTTGACGAAGCTGCCGTCTTCTCTTAATTCCAAGACGCGCATATCGCGGTTGGCTTTCACCGGAGTATCTTTTTTCACTGCATCATCAATATAATCAGACAAATACTCATCATTGTGGATCACCGCCAACGGCTCGGTATTCTTTTTATTTTTATAAATAGCGATACGGTCATAAATACCGTTCTCATTTTGCAAAATCAAAACCGGACGACGAATCAAACCGCTGGATAACAAAAGGAAAAACTCCTTTGCATTTTCCGGAGCGTCCGCCCAGCCGCTCGCCGGTTTGATCGGCGAATAACCAACATCAATCGGAAAATCAATATAGTTGCCTTGTCCGGCACTATTCGGATCAATAATATACATCGGAAAGCCGCTGCCTTTGACCGCAGCCTCCGGATCGAAATTGCCGCCCCATGAAGAATCCTTGCCGAAATCGTCCTCCTGCTCATCTAAACCGGTAATAACACACGGCACATGACCGCCGTTAGATTCCCCTGCGCGGAAAGCCAAGCGCTCATTAGCCTCGCTGGCGATAAACAAATACTCACCGTCGATTTGTGCCGTACTCATATTGACACTGCCGGGAGAGCTGCCGTCAACCACTGTCAAATTAGGGCTGTCCGAGCTTGGCGGCCATGCGCTGCCGGGCCAATGCCAAACCAAAGTTTTTAATCCTGCCTCTGCCGTGACATTCCACAGCTGCTCCGCATGGCACAAGCGGGAGTCCAAGTTCATATTAATTAAATCCAAATCACCGCCCAAACGATAGAAAGAAGTAATCCCATGCACCTGTGGCGTCGCGCCGGTAGCCATCGTAGTCCATTGCGGCGGAGTAACGGTAGGCATACAGCCTAACATCACCAGATCCTCTCGCGCCGCCCCGCGCTCCAACATCTTTTTAGCATTAGGCATAAGTCCCATGTCGATGTATTTGCGTGTCAAGCGCGGATCCATCGCGTCTACACCGCAAACAAAAACTTTCGAAGATAATTTGTCCATTTCTTTTTCCTCCTTAAAATTTAACTTATACAAGTTAATGAATTGTTTCTATAGTTTTAATTTTACTACCCTGTCCGTCTTTTTTCCAACACCTATAATGGCGCAAGCAACAACAAAATAGTGTAACCCTGCGGCCTTTTAAGCGTTTCAAGGATTGCTGTTGACAAACAATACACAAAAATATATACTAAATATAAATTTCTCATTTATTTTTAGGGGTGATGACATGCGCGTCGAGTATCTTTACTATTTTTTAGTCGTTTCCGAAACCAAATCATTGAATAAAGCCGCCAATAAACTTTTTATCTCCCAGCAGCAGCTCAGCCGCATCGTTTCGTCATTGGAAAACGAGTTTCAAACCCAGCTTTTAAATCGCACCTCCGGCGGAGTGAGCCTGACCAAAGACGGCGAAGAATTCACCAAATACGCTATCGACATCGTCAACAAAGCCCGCGAAATGCATGCATATTTTTACCTCAATCACCAACTGCCCGTAAACGAAACTCCCACTGCACAAAAAGACAGCTGCAATTTAGTCCTGCCCTTCTTTTTTTCGCTTTTCCTCACTGATCTCATCGGCAGTTTCCATAAGCAATACCCCAATATCAGCCTGCGCTGCTCGGAGCACGAAAATTTATTTTCTGCTGAAAATTTCAACAAATCAGAGGCTCTCTTTCTCATCATTGACGAATTTGGCCGCTTAGACGAGCTGAAAGCCGAAACCGACTGTAAATATTACCACATCGGCGACAGTGCTGCCTGCTACTGCGTCAGTGCCGATTCCGAACTTAATAAGCAAACCTCGCTTAATCTGGAGGATTTCCCTGAGCAGAGAATCACCGTTTATCCCTATATTACCGACCGCTATGCCAATTTGCCTGTGCAGTACAGCGATAAAGTTTTCTTTATCTCCTCCAATATTAATCAGCACTTAGAAAGCGTCGTCCATAACCACACCATTTGCCCTGTGCCCTCTTTCACCCGCAAAGCCATCCTCGCCAAATACCCGCAAATCAATCTCGTGCAGACCTCTCCCGCCTCCAAACTGCTATTATACATCCTGCACAGCAATCAGCATACTTTATCTGCCGCAGAAATATCCGTCATTCATTTTCTCTCCAGCTATCTGCAAAAACTGACCGCTCTTTAAAATGCGCAAAAAATTTTATTGTTAACCTACACTTAAAAGGTGTAGCCTTAATACAGCTCCTCTTTCCGCAAAAGTTATCTTAAAAATTACGGCATACAATTATAAATTCATCCCACTATAGACAAAAATCCTCGCAAATTGTATAATGGAAATATGTTATCCGGAGGTGAACGATATGCGTTTTGACGTTTTAAAGTATTTGATCGACATAGACGAGACCCACTCCATCAACGCTACCGCCCAGCATTTTTTTATTTCTCAGCCTGCCATCAGCAATGCAATCGTTAATTTGGAAAAAGTATGGGCGTAAAGCTTTTGGAACGCAGCGCCCACGGTGTGATCCCCACGGCGGAGGGTAAAAAAGTCATCGAATCCGCCAAAAAAATCATGCACGAATGGAATGTGCTCGATCAAAGCCTGCACGGCGGCGCAAATGACGATACCCAAAAAACATTTCTCCCCATTAATATTTTATGCGCCTCAGGTCTGACCAATGTACTTATCCCACCCATGTTGGATATTGCGGACAAAAAATTACCCTATGTGGATATTGCCTTGGAGCATACCAACAGCATCGAAACGTTTCTCAAAAAACTTTATGATAATACCTGCGATATTCTTTTGGTTACCGCCTCCAAAGCCTTGTACGAATCTCTGCTGGAACAGCTTTCCGATGAACATTTAGCACTTATCAAGCTTGCCGACGATCATCTCGTCGCCTGCATGAGCACTAAATTCATTCATATTGACGAGAAATCGCTGAATGCTTTAGAAAACACCCCCTCGCATATCAAAGGCTGCATCTTCGGCAGTTTGGCGGGCAGCAGAGCGGGCACTTATATAGAGTACCTCGACCGCTACCGCAATCATGGCAAGTATTTAAATAATAATTATTCCCGCTTATTATCTACTTGCTATGATACTGAATTTTATAAACGCATCCTAAACAAAAGAACAACAGTGACAATGCCTTATATGGTTTATGAGTCCTATTTTAAAAGCAAGCGTTTTCAATACAAAGAAATCACTCCCTACGACAGTTATATCTACGATGTTGTCCACATGATTATCTACCGCGAGGACACGTCTAAAGAAATCTACGAATTAGTCAAAATAATGCAGAATAACTTCTTTACCCATAATTAAAAGATCGCTTCGCAAGCACGCCTTCAAACAGGCGTGCTTTTTTTGCGCCATTTTGCTATCAGTTATTTTATTTTCTTATAACCTAAATTTTTCATAAAAATAATTAATATTTCTCTTATCGCAACTATTGCTGTATAATAGTTAATGTAATAAATATTTATACAACACACTGAAAGGAGTTTTTGTAACACAACGGGCAATCACAATTTTAAATATATACTAAGGAGGTTTATTAATGTTAAGAAGTAAAGGTTTAACTGACAAACTCATGATTTTAGGCATTGACGGCATGGACCCCAGATTTACCAAACGTTTGCTTGATGAGGGAAAACTTCCGAATGTTCAAAAATTAGTAGATGCAGGTTCCTGCCGCGAAGATTTGATGCTTTTAGGTGCTAATCCGACCATTACCCCGCCGCTATGGGCAACCTTGGCCACAGGCTGCTATCCGATGACCCACGGCATTACCGATTATAATATTTCAGGTAATCCGGACAAAGAAATCGCTTTAGGCGCTTTTTCCTCTCGCTTTTTAAAAGCCGAACCAATTTTTAATGTAACGGCTGAGGCAGGTATCAAAACCTTGGTCTTTCACTGGCCGGGAGGCAGCTTCCCGCCGAGCATTGACAGCGAAAACTTATACACTGTCGACGGCTCCAGCCCCGGTGCCTGCTGCGGCTGGGCCTCCAGATGCGATGACGATACGGCGATTATTGCCAGTACATTGACCAAAGAGCCGGTCTACAAAATCATGTCTACACCTGTGACCGATTTAAAAGGCGATGAAGAATTACAGGCATTTGCTTGGCTAAAAGGCGATCCTGATTTAAAAAAATGCAGCAAAGAAATGCAGGAAAAGGTCAAAAAATACCAAAAAGAATATCAGGAATTAATCAATGTCCCCGGCTATAATGTCGACAGCAGCTACATCTCCTATGACGTCCGCACGGATTTGGACGAAAACGTACAGTGGAAAGTCGAGGATTGGTGCATCAGCTGCTCGATGTCGCCGATTAGCGAGCCAAGCGGTTGGGATTTTGCTATTCCCGCAGACAGCAAAGAATTTGTCATCAAACTTTTATACGGAGCAATCGAACGCCCGGCGTTAATATTGCGCAACAACGACGGCAAATATGATCGCATAGCAGTTTACAAAGACAAAAAAACTCCAAAAGAAATTGTTGTTTTGGAAAAAGATGTCTTTACCGGACATGTGTACGATACTATTCCCACCGCGACTGGCGGCGAGGAAAAAGTGACGCGCAACATGCGTTTGCTGGAGATCGCCGATGACGGCACCTATGTGCGGATGTGGGCCTCGACCGGTATGCGCTGCAATGATGACAGTATTTTCTTCCCCAAAACTCTGCATAAAGAATTAACCGACAAATTCGGGCCTCCTGTTCCGACCAGCCAAATGAGCGGTAACGACGAAGATTTGATTATGAAATGCAATAACGAGCAGTGGCGCATGGCCGCAAAATGGCAGTCCGACTGTATCCATTATATGATTGAGGAAAAAGGTGTAGAAGCGATATTCTCGCACTATCATAATGTCGACCTGCAGACGCATAATTACGTAAAATACTTGAAGAATCGCGATACTTCCCGCTATGATGAAAGCAAAGTAGTCGAATTTGCCGAGGCTACTTACAAAACCACTGACGAATACTTAGGCACCTTTCTGCATTATTTAGACGAGGGCTGGACGATCATTCTCTGCTCAGATCACGGTTTGAATTGTTGCGATGAAGACGGCTCGTACATTATGGGCGATTGCGGCTATGTCAATGCCGAGCCGCTGCGTAAATTAGGCTATACCGTACTGAAGCGCGATGCTGACGGCAACGAAATGCGCGAGATAGACTGGAGCAAAACCACAGCCTATCAAACCCGCTCCAACAGTATCTATATTAACTTAAAAGGTCGAGATCCGCACGGTATCGTTGAACCTGAGGATAAATATGAATTAGAGGAAAAAATTATTACAGATTTATACAGTGTGCGTGATCCCAAGACCAATCACCGCATAGTATCCCTGGCTCTGCATAATAAAGATGCTGTGCTTTTAGGCTTAGGCGGTCCATTATGTGCCGATATTATTTGCTTTGTACATGATGATTTTGCCTGCGGTCACGGCAACGGCTTATCTACCGCGCAAGGTTACAACGATACTTCTCTGTCACCTATCTTTATCGCCGCAGGACGCGGTATTAAACAAGGCTTTATCACCGATCGTTGGATTCGCGAGGTCGATGTTGCTCCGACAGTCGCAGTGCTTTTAGGGGTCGATATTCCTCAAAAATGCGAAGGTGCTCCTGTTTATCAAATTTTCTCTGAAAATGTGTAATTGTTTGGTTTAAATCGGCATTGCTGCTGCCGCCGATTTAAATAGTTCTGTAGCGTTGATGCAAAACCAACGCTACAGAAAAGCTATTATTCCACTTTTATAACACATTATACTATTTAGTAGTAAGGAGGAATTATTATGTCAGTAACAGCTAACAAAGTCAAAATGAAATATATTCATTTTTCAGTTGTATTTGCACTAATGTTTTTATTCAGATTTATTCCGCCATTTGGGACAATCACACCCTACGGTATGACCGTAATCGGTATTTTTATCGGCTTAATTTACGGTTGGTCGGTCGATGCGGATAATCTGTGCTGGTCGTCTATTATGGGTATCGTCGCCATCGGCGTCAGCGATTTTGGCAATGCAGGCACCGCCTTAGCGACAGCTTTCGGCAACCAATCCGTTATGTTAATGTTAATGGCGATGTTCTTTATCGGCATGATGCAGGAAAGCCACTTGACCGAATGGTTGGCCAATGCTATTTTAGGAGCTAAATTTGTCGAAGGCCGTCCGTGGCTTTTAACCGCATTTTTAGTTATCGTTCCCGCGGTTTCCAGTATAGCTATCAACCAAACAATGGTTGCTTTGATTATGTTTATCGTCTACAAATCCATCTTTGAGCAAGCAGGCTATCAAAAAGGCGATTTATATCCGTCCATGGTTTTAATGGGCTTCATGCTTGTTTCCTGCTTTGTTTTCTCGCTTTTGCCATTCTTCGGCTGGCCTTTGATGACAGTAGGTATTGCGATCCAAGCCGGGATCGACATCAATATGGCAGGCTGGATGATCACGACCTTTGTCACCTTAATCGTAGCCTGCATCGGCTGGATGATAGTTATGTTTATTACTCCCGGATGCAAAGTGGATAAATTAAAAGCCATTGATATTACCCAATTTCGCAAGGAAATGGCACCTTTAAATAAAATGCAGAAAGCCGTTTTAGTCATTACGATCGCTCAAATCGTCGGCTGTATCGCCTTGACCTTTATGTCCGGCACCACCGGCTGGCGCTTAGTAGTCGCCAAAATCGGCGTTTACGGCTGGTTATTGCTCTGCATCGCCGTAGCTATGGTTTGGCATATCGACGGCAAACCGGTTTTAAATAAGAAAACCGCTCCGGCATATTTTTATTGGGATTTAATTTTGGTAGTAGCAGTAGCTACCGTCGTAGCTAACCAGATAACCAGCGAAGCGGCGGGCATTACGCCGATGATCGGCAAAGTTATGGCTCCGGTATTCTCTCTGCCGAGTTATGTATTCTTGCTGGCGCTTGGCACGATTACACTTATCTTAACCAACTTTGCCAACAACGTCGCCGTTACCATTACAATGCTCACTATCGCGATGAGTATGGCTACGCAGGTGCAGTTTAATTTACAGGTTGCATTAATGATTATCACCGTTATGGGTGTAGTAGGACTGCTGACTCCGGCAGGCTCTGTAAACGGTGCGATGATCCATGCGCATGATTATACGACAACCAAATCGGCTTATATCGCCGGGACGATCATGATTATTTTTGTAATCATAGTGATGGCATTTGTAACGATTCCTTTAGGCTTAAAAATGATGGTGTAATTTACCTCCTATTTTAACAGATATTCTCCAATCAAAAAGTACAATAAAGAAAAAGGGCTTCGCATTGTAAGCGAAGTCCTTTTTCTCTGTCGTTTTTCGGTTCACTTGCCTGATTAAGCAAAAGCAGGTACCAATCTTTGAGCCGTACGACGCTCGGCGCAGCGGCAAACCGTGACATCCTCTAATTCAGGAGCAACGATTTCCAAATCATAACTGTAAGTAAAAATATTTTGCGTCAAAGTCAAGCAAATGTGATAATCATCTTCTTTGCCATTTGTGTCGGTCAGTTTCGCCGTCATCTGCAAATGCGTATCGCCGCTTTCCGCGCCCTCAAACATTTCTACATCCGTAAAGGTTAATTTTTTGCTCAGGCAGGCTCGCAAACTTTTTTGCAGAAATTCCGTATCGGACATTTTGTGTCCGGATAAAGTCACGCCATTTTGATGAGCTAAAAATTCTCCG
>QAKL01000088.1 GCA_003343815.1 Clostridiales bacterium | reverse complement strand
AGATTGTGAGTGTGCGGTTTAGGGCAGCAAATGATGCAGATTGAGATGAATAGCTAAAGGAGAGTGGGGTAGTTGGCGCGGGCTGAGAAATGGATGGAGCATGAAGCATTGGAATTATTGACCGGGTGGAGCCGCGAGGGGATGAATCTGGAAGAAATCGCAGAAAAGATGGGCATTGGAGTGGCTACGTTGCGCCGCTGGCGCAAAAAGTATCCCAAGATAGACGAGGCGCTCAAAAGGGGATGCGACGCGGCAGATATTGCGGTGGAAAGCGCGTTGTTTAAGCGGGCGGTGGGGTATGTGGTGGAAGAGGTAACGAAGCAGCTAGATAAATCGGGTGAATTGGTCGTGGTGAAGGTGGTGCAGAAGGTGGTAGAGCCTAATGTGACGGCACAGCTTTTTTGGTTAAAGAACAGACGACCTGATTTGTGGAGCGAACGGGTGGATGTGACGGATAAGCTGGTCGAGGTGGTATTTAGTGAGGAGGCTGAGGGATTTGGGGGATAGGTGAAGTTTGGTGAGGTGATCGGATGAAGTTGGTTTTAGGTGTGCCGAATGAAAAACAGAGGATGTTTTTTGAGGCGAAAAATAGGTATGTGGCGTATGGCGGTGCCCGAGGCGGCGGTAAGTCGTGGGCGGTAAGAAGAAAGGCGCTGTTGTTGGCGCTGCGCTACAGTGGAATTAAGGTTTTGATTGTGCGCAGGAGCTATGGTGAACTGCGGGAGAATCATATCAGACCGTTATGTCAAGATACGAAAGGTGTGGCGGTGTTTCGCGAATTGGATAAGTCGCTGGCGTTTTTGAACGGATCGCTTATTTTCTTTGGCTTTTGCGGCTGTGCGAGCGATGTGGATCGCTATCAGGGGATGGAGTTTGATGTGATTTTTTTGGATGAGGCTACGCAGTTTGCGGAGGAGATATTTGACGCGCTCAAGGTATGCGTGCGCGGGGTGAATGATTTTCCGAAGCGTTTTTATTTGACATGTAATCCCGGCGGAGTGGGACACGGCTGGGTGAAGCGGCTTTTTGTGGATAGAAATTATCGTGCGGGCGAGCAAGCGGAGGATTATTTATTTATTAAAGCGACGGTGTATGATAATGAGGCGCTGATGAGTCAGGATCCTGAGTATGTGAAGCAGCTGGAAGCTCTGCCGCCGCAACGGAGAAGGGCGTGGCTGGACGGTGACTGGGAGGTATTCAGCGGGCAGTTTTTCGGGGAGTTTGACTGGAAGGTGCATGTGGTCAAGGATATGGTTGTAGGTAAGGATTGGACGAAGATCAGGGTGTTTGACTATGGGCTGGATCGTTTGGCATGTCTGTGGATAGCGGTTGACGGCGATGGTCGGGCGTATGTGTATGATGAGTTGTGCGAGAGTAATTTGATAGTGTCGGAGGCGGCGCGCAAGATACTGGCGCATAATGCGGACGAGGTGTTTTGCACGCTGGCGCCTGCTGATTTGTGGGGACGCAGTCAGGAGTCCGGACGGAGTCGGGCAGAGATATTTGCCTCGTGCGGGTTAAATTTGACGATGGTACGCAGTGAGCGCATTGGCGGGTGGTTTAATGTGCGCGAGTGGCTTAAAGTAGAGCGTGACAGTAATGAGCGGGCGGTAAGTCGTTTAAAGATAAGCTCCAAATGTGAGGAATTGATCCGCTGTCTGCCTGCGGTGCAGTTTGCAAAAGGCGGCGTGGAGGATGTGGCGAATGAGCCGCATGAATTGACTCATGTGGTGGACGCGCTAAGGTATTTTTGCGTGTGGCGGCCTGTGGCAGCGGATTTTGGCTGTCTTTTGGGGCAGAAGCCTGTGATTATTGACGACGAGGATGAGAGTTTAGATTTTTTGGGATATGGGAGTGACGAATGATGAGTGAAAGTATGGCGATGCTGGGTATTTTGACTTTGATGTGCGGTGTATTTGCACTGTGTGTGCTGGGAGCGGTGCTTTTGGGGGTGATCGCGGTGAAGATCAGTCGAGAGGAGAAAGGCGAGGTACGGTTACCAAGTAACGCTGTCGGTGAGGCTAACAAGGCAGATGGTGCGATATTCAAGCAGTGGGATAATTTGTTAGGCTATAACGGCGCAAAGGGAGATGATTTCGATG
Source organism: Clostridiales bacterium (assembly GCA_003343815.1). Classification (GTDB taxonomy): domain Bacteria; phylum Bacillota; class Peptococcia; order Peptococcales; family Peptococcaceae; genus QAKL01. Next base: position 7,408 of record QAKL01000088.1, on the reverse strand, counting down.
AATGAGATGATTAAGGTTTCGGCAGAGGAGATATTTGCGGAGATAGATCAAGACGACAGTTTTAAAGAGGGCTTGGGACTGTTTGAGACGGTGAAGCGCAATAATAATTTTTATCATGATAAGCAGTGGGAGGGCGTGAGGGCGCCTGATCTGGATAAGCCGGTGTTTAATGTGTTAAAACCTGCGGTGAATTATTTTGTGTCGATGTTAGTCAGTGATGATGTGGGTGTCGATGTGGAATTATTGGAGGGTGTGCACGGCGTCGAAAAGGCGGCGGTGGAAAATGCGGTGCGCGGGAGTATTGACAGTTTGTTGGAAAATGTGAAGTTTAATTGGCTGAGTAGAGAATTTTTAAAAAATTGCGCAATTGACGGCGACGCGTGCTTTTATCTGTGGTGGGATGAGGAAGCTGATAAGTCGAGTGAGCATTGGCTGAAAGGGGCTATTCAGATTGATTTGGTGGATAATACGGACGTGTGTTTCGGAGACAAGTCGACGAATGTGCTGGAAAGACAGCCGTTTGTGATTATCCGTCAAAGAAAGCCGACTTTGCTGGTGCGCGAGGAGGCACGCAAGCTGGGGATCGAGGAATGGGAGGAGATCCGTCCTGACGGCTACGGCGCGGAAAGAATTTATAATGACGATAAGTTGGAGGGCGAGTTCACGACTCTGGCGGTGAAATTTTGGAAAGAGGACGGCAAGGTCTGGTGGACGCGCTGTACGCGGGAAGTGGTGCTGAATAGACCGGTGTGTTTGGGGATCGAGCGATATCCGATTGTGTATATGAGTTGGGAGCGGGAGAAAAACTGCTGTCATGGGGTATCGCCGCTTTCCGGGAGGATCAATAATCAGATTTTTATTAATAAAATTTACGCGATGGCGATGGAATATCAGAAAAATATGGCTTTTCCGAAACTTTTGTATGATGCGACACTGATTCCGAAATGGAGTAATAAGGTAGGGCAGGCGATCGCAGTGAATGGTAATCCGCAGACGGCGTTGTTTGCGACTTTTGCGCCGAACGGAATGAATGAGCAGGCGTTATCATTGGCTAATAGTACGATTAGTTTGACGAAGGACAGCATGGGTGTGTATGATGCGGCGCTGGGAAATGTGAAGCCGAATAATACGTCGGCGATTATCGCAGTGCAGCAGGCGAGTGCGCAGCCTTTAGAATTGCAGAGGCTGGATTTTTATCAGGCAGTGGAGGATCTGGTGCGGATCGCGCTGGAATTTATGGGAAAATTTTATGGTTTGCGTGAGGTGCTGGTGCTGGATGAGGACGGTAACGAGGATTTTGCTTGGTTTGATTTTGGGGTGCTGGCAGGAATGAATGTGCGCCTGAAAGTGAATGTGGGCAGATCGAGTTATTGGTCGGAGTTGGTACAAGTGCAGACTTTGGATAATATGCTGGCCGGAGGGATTATTCCCGATGCGTATACTTATTTGGAGCAGATACCGGAGGGATATGTGCGTAATAAGTCGCGTATCATGCGTGCATTGAAGAAAAAGATGAAGGAAAATGATAAAGAAACGCAAAAAGTGCTGGCGCAGTTAGAAACGGGTGCCGAGCAAAAGCAATAGGTAAGCAAATCTCTTACCATGGAGATTTGATAAAGGAGAAGGCTTACCAGGGCCTGATTCGATAGATATTTTTAAGAGAGGAGCGATGAAGATGGAAAAAGCTGAAATGCAAGAGAAAGTAGAGCCTGAGCAATTACAGGAGAGGTTTACTTTGAAACACAACGGAAAATTGCAGGAGGTCGGATATGAAGAGCTGATCGCTTTGGCGCAGAAGGGATTGGACTATGATCGTATCAGGACGGATCGCGATTTATGTCGCCAAAAATTGGCTGAGATGGCGGCAGGTGAGGGGAAAGAAGAGGCTCAATTACCGATAATGCCGATGGATTTAAATAATCCGGCAGAAGCGGAGGAGGATTTGACTCTCAAGGAAAGTGCGGAGGATAAGGAGGGTGTCTTGCGCAGGGAGGAATTTGCAAGATTGTTGAGTGAATATCCTGAGGTCAGACGCTATGGAAATTTTGAGGCGCTGCCGGAGGGATTTGTCGAGGGTTTGACGGCGGGAATGTCGCCGATCGAGGCTTGGCAGAGGTATTTGCTGGATAAGCAAAAGTTGAAATTGGCGATGATGGAAAGAGAAAATAAAAATCGCCTGGCGGCAGCGCCGGATGTGCGCTCAAGCGGCCGCTATGATGAGGATGGATTTGTCAAAGCGTTATTTGGCAGATGAGACGAATGATGAAAAAATAAAAATTATGAGAGAATTTTAGGAGGAATGAATGATGAGCAGTATTAATTTAGCAAGTAAGTATAGCGGGCAGATCGCCCAGAAGTTTACCCATGCATCGTATTTTGCAGGGAATGTGTCGCAGGATTATGATTTTGCGGGGGTTAAGAGTTTAACTATTTATACTCCGGTGACGGTGGATTTGAATGATTATGATCGTACTGCGGCGGCTAATAGATTTGGCACGCCGGTGGAGATGGAGGATACTATTCAGGAGCTCACGATGACGCAGGATAAAGGATTTAGTATTACGATTGACCGCGGTAATGACAGCGATCAGATGCTGATTAAGGAATCGGGTAAGATGTTAGGCGTGCAGTTGGCAGAAAAAGTGGTGCCGCTCATGGATAAGTATGCTTTGAAAAAATATTTTGCCGAGGCGGGCAATATCGTGGAGGCGGCAGCTGCGCCGACTAAGGATACGATTGTCGGTTTGATTTTTGCGGCGGCGACGACGCTGGATAATAAGCTGGTGCCGGCAGATAATCGTTATTTGTATATTAAGGCAACTTATTACAATATGCTCAGACAGGCGAGCGAGTTTTTGGCGGTGGATTCGTTGGCGGCGAAAGCGCTGGCGAAAGGTATGGTCGGTGAGATCGCCGATATGAAAGTTATTAAAGTTCCGGATTGCTATTTCCCGGAAAATACGTATTTCTTGATTGCGCATAAGGACGCGGTGATTTTGCCGAACAAGATTAAAACGGCGCGTGTGCTGAAAAATGTGCCCGGCTTGGACGGTTCTTTGTTAGAGGGACGTAATTACTTTGACGCGTTTGTTTTGGGCGCGAAAGCTGACGGCGTGTATGCGTTGGTCGCTAAAGATAAGGTGTGCGCGGTGCCTACAGTTACTAAGGGCAATACTACAACCGAGATCGCCAGCACGACCAGCGGTGTAGAGATCAAGTATACTTTGGACGGCTCTGATCCGCGCTACAGTGCGACAGCGAAAATTTATACCGCGGAGATTACTAATCCCGAAGCAGGAGTGGAGCTAAAGGCGTATGCGGCGAAAAGCGGCATGTTTGCCTCCGGTGTGGTAAAACATGTGTGCGAGTAAGAAGTAAAAAGTGAAGAAAAATGGCGGGAAAAACGATTGAAGTTTTTCCTGCTGTTTTAAAGAGGTGATTGAGATGACGGCAGAAGAAATGTTTAGCGCGTGCGTGGGGCTTTTTGGCGAGAGTAAAAGCGAATGTGCGATTTGGCGCGAGGGATTTTTGGCGATGTTAAACGCGGTGCTGGCGGAGTGTTTTGATTTGGAAAACGCGATCAGAGCAGCAGACGAGAGGGATGCACTCAAAGAGCCTATAGAGATCAAGGCTTTTAATGAGGAGATAGGCTATGACGCAGGACTTTTGAAAACCTGCGTGCTGTGGGGCGTTTGTGCTTTGCTGGCTTTAAGCGATGATGATAATGTGCGAGCAGGATATTTTAATAATAAGTTTGAGATCGGCAAGGTGTATGCTTTGCGTGGGCGCTTGGTAGATGTAGAGGATTGTTATTAAGCGGGTGGTGAGAAGATGAGCTATGATTTCGGCAGTGCTAAGAGGACGTATCAGCTGAAAGTGGATAGTTTCCGCGGGGTGGATTTCGCTTCGTCGCCGGTTAATGTGGCTAGCGGCAGGAGCCCTAATGCGGTGAATTTGCTGAGCGATTTGGCGGGGAAGCCTATTAAGCGGACGGGATATGAGTTATTGGGGACGCTTGCGGCACGTATTAACGGGATATATCGGCTGAAGACGAATAATTACGAAAAATTAGTGGTTCACAGCGGCACGAAGCTGTATGAATGGCAAATGGATGCTGCGGAGATGTTTACGCTGCTATATGATGGTGTGGCGGATAAACGCTCGATGTGTTTGCAGTTTGCGAATAAGTTGTGGTTTTTGGATGGGAAAAAGTTTTTGGTGTGTGAGGAAAAAGACGGCGAGCTGACGATCAGCAAGGTAGAGGATAAGGCGTATGTGCCGACTACGATTATTGGAGCTAATCCTGACGGTACGGGCGGGGTGGCTTTTGAGGACGGCAATTTGCTCGGCTGCCGCTTGAAAAACAGTTTTTATGTGACGGCAGAAAATAATACGGACAAGGTTTTTTCACTGGATAGAGTGGGATTGGACGAAACGGCGGTTAAGGTGCAGGTGCTAAAAAGCGATGGGACTTGGAATGATTTAAGCGAGAATACTGATTTTACGCTGGATCGTGCAAAAGGTACGGTGACGATGAAAACGGCGCCCGGAGCCAGTCCGAGTATCGGCGAGGATAATGTGGTTATCGAGTTTGGCTATGTGTCGAAAAGCGGCAGGGAGCGGATTAACGGCTGTGAATTCGGAATGCTTTATGGAGTTGACGGCGAGGCCAATAGACTCTTTGTAAGCGGTAACGGGGAGTGCGGAAATTATGATTTTTGGTCGGAATTAGATGATTTGATGTATTTTCCGGAGAGTAATTATGCGAAATTAGGCTTGGAATCGTCCAATATTATGGGCTATAGCCGTATCGGCAGTAATATGGCGGTGCATAAGGAGGATAACGGGCAGGATGTGACGGTGTTTTTGCGCAGGGGAAGTTTGGACAGCGAGGACAGTCCGATTTTTCCGATATTCGATGGGGTAAGCGGCGTAGGTGCGGTGAGCCGCGGAGGATTTGCCGTTTTTAATGCGGAGCCGATATTTGTGGCGAATGAGGGCGTGTATGCGGTGACGACGCAGGATGTGACGGGCAATAAATATGCTGAACTTAGAAGTTACTATGTCAATCCTAAGCTTTTGGCAGAAGCGGATTTAAGGGAATGCGTAGGGATTGAGTATAATAATTTCTTTTATCTGGCGGTGGGCGGTCATGTGTATGTGGCAGACGGACGGCAAAAGGTGTATGAACAAAATGCCTCCTCGTCAAGTTTTCAGTATGAGTGGTATTATTTTGATAATGTGCCGGTCAGGGTTTGGTTTGAGAGAGACGGGAGATTGTATTTCGGTAGTGCGGACGGGAAAATCTACCGTTTTTATCAGGCGAATGAGCATAGTGCGGCGAATAATGTGTATTATGATGATACTGTGCCGATCAAAGCAGTGTGGGATACGCCGTATTTTACGTTTGGACATTTGGGGCATTTGAAAAAGCTGACGGGGTTTTGGCTGATGCTGGCACCGTATCATCGCTCGGGAGTTAATATTTATTATCGGGCGAAAGGAGATTTAAAGGCGGCCAGAGCGGCTAATGCGGATATTTTTGACTTTAATGATATTGACTTTAACCGTTTTACGTTTAATACGGATGATTCGCCGATGGTGGTGGCGACTAATCTGCCGCTCAGACGCTTTATGCAGGTGCAGTTTAGGTTTGAGAATGAGAAAGCTGAGGCGTTTGGTTTTTACGGATTTGAAGTGCAGTATATTTTGCAGGGCAGATACAGAAAGATTTGAGGAAAGAAGGTGGCGCGATGAGTTTGAATGAATGTTTGCTGGGGAATGAATTTTTTGAACAGAAAGGTATTATGGCGCTTTCTGATACTCCCAGCGCAAATGGTATGACAGCTGCCGAATTAAAAGCGGCGTTTGATGATTTGAGTAAAAATTATGTAGGGAAAAATTTTAATAAGCTGATTAATATGCTGACGGAGCTCGGCGTGGAAAGTCTGATCCAATCGGGAGATATAGGCTATGTCAGACTAAATGCCGATGGGATGCTTGAGGTCTCGGCTGACGGCAATGTCTGGACATTAGCCGCCTCGGGAGGGCATATTATCGTGGATAAGGACGGTAAGACTTGGACGCAGAGGAGCAGATTAAAATTTGCCGGGGAAACGGAGGTAACAGACGACGGCACGCAGACTGTTATAAGCGGGCTTAGAGGCGATAAGGGCGAGCAAGGCGAGCAGGGTGTGCAAGGATTAAAAGGCGATAAGGGTGATAAAGGCGAGCGCGGTGTGGCCTTTGTACCAAATGTGGCGGCGAATGGTGTCTTATCCTGGGAAATTCAAGACGCAGCCAATATCCCGCAGGCGGTGAATATCCGCGGTCCTCAAGGTGTTGCGGGTGCTCAAGGCGCGCAGGGTCCTGTAGGTCCGCAAGGAGCCCAAGGTATCCAAGGTGTGCAGGGTATCCAAGGTATTCAAGGGAAAAAAGGTGATCAAGGCGAGAAAGGCGAAAGAGGATTGACAGGCGCGCAGGGTCCTGTGGGTCCGCAAGGGGTGCAGGGATTGCCCGGCAGCGACGGCAAAAGCTTTGTTATCCAAGATATTTATCCTACCATTGGCGAATTAAAGGCGGTTATTCCTACGGGGAATGAATATGCTTATCAGGTGAGCAGCGACAAAAATATTTATATCTGGAGCGAAAGAGAGAATGATTGGACAAGCTTAGGACCGTTGCAGGGTCCGCAGGGTCCGCAAGGGATTCAAGGCATCCAAGGCGAGCAGGGACTGCCGGGTGTGCAGGGTGAAAAGGGCGATAAAGGCGATCAAGGTATCCAAGGTGAGCAGGGCGTGCAAGGTGAGCAAGGGGTGCAGGGGATTCAAGGTGTTCCCGGTAATGACGGCAAAAGTGCCTTTACCGTCGCGGTCGAAAACGGCTATACAGGTACGGAAACAGGATTTAACCAGTCATTAGTCCAAGTGCCGACCCATGTCAATAATACAGCTATTCATGTGACAAGCGAAGATAAGACTAACTGGAATAATAAAGCCGAGGTAAGCTATGTCGATAATGGTTTGGCAGGTAAGGTAGATATTGTTGACGGGAAAGGCTTATCGACGAATGATTACACGACTGCGGAAAAAACGAAATTAGCAGGTATTGCCGAGGGCGCGAATAAAACCGTTGTAGACAGTACACTGTCCGGCACCAGCACCAATCCTGTGCAGAATAAGGCGGTGTATAGTTACATCGTGAGCAAAGCCAGCAAGAGTAATTATACAGCGAGTCTATCGACAACATGGACAGGCACAAGTGCGCCGTACACCCAAAGTATCTCGATAAGCGGTATCTTATCGACGGATAAGCCGCATATTACGCCTGTGTACTCGACGACTAATGCGACGGCTATTTTGGAGAAAAAAGCGTGGAACTGTATTAGTAAGGCAGTGACGAGTGCAGG
>QAKL01000010.1 GCA_003343815.1 Clostridiales bacterium | reverse complement strand
ATCTGCGTTTCCAAATCATATTTGTCAGCAGGATCAACAATACCGGTTTTATCTCTACCTTTTAAGTTAATATAGATGTAGTTACTGCGGATCTGCACTGCTCTGGTTTTCTCCCAGTCAACTTCGCGCAAATCGTTGCCGTTTTCGTCCTTCTTCATTACAGTGTAGCCTAATGCTTCCATGACGCCGACATTCAAACCGCCGTACTCGCCCAAAATCGGGGGCACATTTTCGCCGACGATCAAGCCGTGGTCGGACAAGACGAAAATAGTCCAGCCCTCATCCAAATAATGCAGGAAACGTCCCAAATAGCGGTCGGTCTGCTCATAGAAACGCTCGATCAAACCTTGGTAAACTTTTTCATCGGTATGTTTCCACGGCTCCAAAGTTTTGCCCAAATGCCAAATTTGGTGACCTGCGCAGTCGACATTGTGCAAATGAGAGAACACTACTTCGTAATCGTCATGGTCGATCAAATACTCCAAGCAGTCTGCCTGCCACTGATCATATACATCCCAAGAAGGCTCGAAAATTTTATCAACCAACTCGGAATCCTCACCGCCGATTAAACTAACCGGAGGAATATGACCTACTTTTTCTACGATTTCTTGATGCAAAGAAGCCGGATGCCACAGCATATCGTTGGTAGTATCCAAAGCATTGGAAATCCAAAGTCTGACCATCGAACCGTCCTCAGCCAATTCAAGCAATTTGTAAGAACGATAGCAAGGTTTAGTTTCTTCTTTTTTGGTAACTTCATCTACTGCGCTGACCATTTTGCCCATCGGGACAACGACAATCGGCTCAGCAGCCTTTTTATTTTTGTAAACAGCTACGCGGTCGTATTTACCCTCTTCATTTTTGAGGATTAATGCCGGTCTGCGTACCATACCGCCGGAGGTCAAAATAGTGAACTCTTTAGCGCCTGCCGGAGCATTCGCCCATTTGTCTGTATCGACATCTTCCAGAGGAGAATTGATAATATCATAAGCAACTTTCGCGCCGATCATCATTTCGGTATCTTCCAAACCCATGACGTAAGTACGGATCTCGCCGCCCTTGCGGGACTCGTCGCCCCACCATAATTCCATCATTTCATCGTCATTGTCGCCTACGACCATATCGTCGATATCTGTCATGATGCAGCCGACTCCGGCCGGTTTTTCTACACGAGGAGCATATTTAACCTCAGCAATCGACGGAGTAGCAACGATAATTTTTTCCCAGTCCATCTGAGCTACGCCCATGTTAACACTGCCCGGCTGCGTACCGTCAACGACATGCAGTAATTCGCTCGAGGAGCTTGGCGGCCAAGAAGAACCCGGCCAGTGCCAGACCAATGTTTTCTTGCCTGCTTCGGTGGTGACATTCCACATCTGCTCAGCCTTGCAGTTACGAGAGTCCATATTGTAAACTACCGCGTCCAAACTCTCCGGAGACTGGCGCCAATAGCAGGTAATTTCATGAGTTCCGGGATATGCGCCGGTGGCTAAAGTAGTCCAGCACGGAGGAGTAATCGTCGGAATTGCGCCCAATAATCTCATATCGTCACGCGTAGCGCCTTTTTCACGATACGCTTTTAAATTCGGCATTCTGCCGTCGTCCATCATACGTTTGCTGATGCGCGGATCCATACCGTCGACACCCAAAACTAAAATTTTGTTTGTGTACGCTTGTCTTTTCATTTTTATCTCTCCTTTGATCGTTAAAAAATAGCCACAAACTTTTTGTCTACATTAACATATTATAAATACTTTTCTCTAAAAGTGAAGAACCACTTTGCTATACAGGATATCGGGATTTTATAATACCCCCATGAAGCTCCACCAAGGAATCATCACAAAGAATACAACTATTGTCGCCAAAATTGACTTAAACGCCGCTAATTTGAAGAAGTCTGTCATCTTCATTAAACCAAATGCGTAGAAAATCAAGTAGCTCAAATATTCATACGGTAAAAATACCTGGTCGCAGCCTAAATATAAACCGTACAAAGCGCCGACAGGATTGATACCAAGTCCTGCAGCTACCTGCGCGATAGGCTCGCTGAAACCTGCCAAAATCGCAAACGGAGTTAACAAGAAATTCAAAACCATCGCGATGATATAGATAGCACCGACTACAACATTGGAGGATAACGGCTCCAAAACAGGAATTAACATATTGGCCACCATCGCGCCGATACCCAGATAGTTGGACACACTGCCGATAGATAGGCAGGCTACGCAGAAGAAAACCATGCTGAAGTCAATTTTTTTCACGTCTTCGCCGTTAGCAACTCTGACACCCGGGAAAAACATTAACCACGGGATAACAATAAACGCCCAGTCTAAAGCGATACCGTGAATCGAGCCGGTCAGCATGAAACCAATCAACAAAACCATAAAGAACGAGCTTAATTTTTCATCTTTGCTCATTTTGCCCAATTTTGCGTATTCCGCTTTATAGAAATCCTTGCCCGGCAACTGCTTGGTCGGTTTAAAGACCTTCGGCAAAATGAAAACTAACGCCAAAATAAAGACTACATACGGCAGCATTTCGATGAAGAAACGGATCCAAGTCGGTGCATAGCTGACACCTGCCAAAGATGCCGAATTAAACAAAATTGATAAAAAGTACGGAGTGTAGATAAATACACAGCTTGCGCCGGCAGATAAAGCACCGACAAACATAATTAACGCTGAGTCCATCGTACGGCCCAATTCAAAGGTTTTGCACAACCCATAGGTAAACGCCGCCATAATAACCCACGCATTACCGCCCGTAGCCGTATTTAAAATACATCCGGCGATTAATACACCGTACAGCAGCCCGTAATAACTGCCGCCGACTCGTAAAATACACCAATAAGCAATACGGCGCAAAAGGCCGACACGATCCATAACATTAGCAATCATATAACCGCCGATAACCACCATCGGCGTCGTCCCCAGCCACGCGCCGTAGGCCGACTCCATCGGAGCCAAACCAAACACGATATAGCCGATCGGGAACATCATCGAGACAGCCATTAAATCAACTAACTCAAACGCTACCAGCAAAATGCCGGTTGCGGTAACAAATAAAAACTCCTTGACTTGAAGTGAATAAACATCATTACATGGCACCAGCCAAATCATCGCTGCTGCCGCAAGCACAACTCCCCATTTGATCAGAGTCGAGCGTGGAACGGACACTTTTGCAGAAAGTTCTGACATATATTTTCCACCCTTCAGTTTTAAAATATAATTTCCATCATTCTAAATAATTTAACAAAATAAAACATTTAAAAAGTGCGTTCCGGAACACCTTTTTGTTATCTATAATATACCTTAAATTTTTTTATTTGTTAATAACGAATTTCATATATTAGATATATCATTTCTCGATAGAAAAGTTAAGTTTCCGCCTTTTCTCATAAAAAAACTTTACAACCGCCGCAAATATGCTATAATAATCATATTAAAATTTAATATTTGCCGATTTTACATGATTTTTTCGAAATGGAGGCCTTTTATGAAATTAGAACAACTGCAATTTTTCGCCCAAGCCGTCAAATACCGCTCTATTTCTGTCGCCGCCGAAAAAAGCCACATTTCTCAGCCTGCTTTTTCTGGGCAAATAAGCAAATTGGAAAAAGAATTAAATATCAAGCTTCTAAATCGCACCACTAAAGGTGTCACTCCGACTGCCGCCGGCGTGGAAATATTGGCTAAAATCGACACAGTTTTAGACAATATTAACGAAATAAACAACATCGCCTACAACTATAATTCCCGCGGCGGCGTGGTCAAACTGGCGACCATACCATGTATGTGCGATAAAATCATCCCCATCGTCGCCAAAACCATGCGTGAAAATCACCCGTCCTCTCATCTGGCGATCACTTGCCAAGAAAGCAGCGAGGTCTATCACAGCGTCTTATCAGGTATGGCAGCTTTAGGCATTTTGTTTAACTCTGTCGAATTAACCAGTCCGGAAATCATCTATACTCCGCTTTTCGAGGACGAATACGTCCTTTATGTCGGTCCTAAATCGCCCTATTGGGATGCCGAGTCCATCACTATTAAAGAAGCTATGGCGCAGCCTTATATCGCCTACCGCAACGAATTTATCAAAGACTACGGCGGTGTTTCTACCGTTTTTAAAGATATGATGCCCAATATCGCTCTCAGGACAGACGAATTGGAATCCGTCAAAAAAATTATCAGCGAGGATAACTATGTCGCTTTTTATCATCGGATCATGACGCGCGAGGATGTCTATTTAAAATACAATTTACTGCGCGCCATCCCTATCTCTGATTATGATACCCGTACCCAAGTGGGCTATATCGAAAGCAAAAAATATAAACCGTCTGCCCTTGATAAAGTCTTTATCAAAGTTTTAAAACAAATAGTCAGCGAAACTTTCTGTCAAAACTGCGCGGATTACTGATTTCCCAACATCTCCGACTTTTTTCTCGTCAAAAGCCCAAAACTCCTGTGGCTAATGCCACAGGAGTTTTTTCACACTTTCTCCAATTCTTCATACAAATAATCGTTCAGCACTTTGATATAAGTACCTTTCATTCCAAGCGAACGGGCGTCGATCACTCCGGCGCTTTCCAATTTACGCAAAGCATTGACGATGACCGAGCGCGTCAGCTTGTACTCCTCGGCTAATTTGCTTGCGATCAAAAAGCCCTCGCTGCCCTCGATTTCGCCGAAAATATACTTTACAGCTTCTAATTCCGAATATGAAAGCACCTCCAGCGCCAGCTGCACCACGTTTTTCTTGCGCGCTTCGGTTTCCGCTTTGCGGTTGATCATCCGCAACAGCTGCACCGCCGAAATCGCCGCGCCGTACTCGCCCAGCATGATCTCCTCGCTGTCAAAACTTTCATCGGCGCGGCTGAAAACCACCGTGCCCATTCTCTCACCCATATTGGTAATCGGCACGATCATCAAATAGCGCCCGTCGCGGAAAATATTGCTGGCACTCTGCGTATAGCGGTAAATATAGCCTACGCTCTCCTCGTTTAATTTGCCTGCTGTCACTTCCTCATAGCTGAAAGTTCCGTCTTTCACATCGTCGCGATACGCCAAAATGTTTCCCTGCTTGTCGATAATATACGCAGCCGCACCAAGCATATTGTGCAGATGCTCTGCCGTATACTCAAAATCTGCGACATCATTGGCCGCCTTTTGCAAAAGTAAGTGCATAGCGCGATTTTTCTCCATCAGATTGGTATTTTCCACTATAGTGGCCTCCTTTTTCTCTCTTGTCAGCTATAGTATTACCAATCTTTTGCACTTTATACATCATTTTGCAAATTATTACCTTCTACATATCTTTTTAATAATTGCACGAGTTCATCATAAGTCGCGACTGTGCTTAATTCGCCGCGCATTTTGCTGGAGTTGGGCCAGCCTTTGAAATACCATGCCAAATGATGCCTCATTTCGCACATCGCGATATGCTCGCCCTTATATTGGATAGCAAGCTTTGCGTGCTCCAAGATAAGCGCGCATTTTTCCCTTAAACTCGGTTCAGGTTTAATCGCACCGCTTTTTAAATACTCTAAGCACTCGCCGTAAAACCACGGCTTGCCCAATGCTCCACGCCCGATCATCACGCCGTCGCAACCCGTTTCAACCAAAATAGCGCGGCAGTCTGCCAAAGTATTCACATCGCCGTTTGCCAAAACGGGAATATCGACTGCGGCTTTGACTTTCGCGATTTCCACCCAGTCGGCGTGCCCGCTGTAGTACTGGCTGCGTGTGCGCCCGTGTACCGCCAATAACTCCGCACCGGCCTCCTCCATAGCTTTAGCAAATTCTACAGCGTTAATATTCGCCTCGTCCCAGCCGATGCGCATTTTGACTGTAATCGGCACATTAACCGCTTTTTTCATCTCCCGCACGATTTCAGCCGCCAGAGGCGTGTTTTGCATAAGCGCGCTCCCCTCGCCGTTTTTCACCACTTTAGGCACAGGACAGCCCATATTAATGTCGATCATCTTCGCTCCGTGCGCGCAGGCGATCTGCGCCCCCTCCGCCATGACCTCAGGCTCGGAGCCGAAAAGTTGGATATTAATATAGTCACTCTCATCCGCCGTATCCAAAAGCTCAAAGGTTTTCTTATTTTGGTAGGTGAGCGCCTTGGCACTGATCATCTCCGAATATTCCAATCCGCAGCCGAATTTGCGCGCCATCAGACGAAAAGCTTTGTCCGTCACTCCCGCCATCGGTGCCTGCACGATCGGGTTCTCCGCCAATAATTCTTTAAGCATCGCTTTCGTCCTCGTCTTTAAAGCGCAAAGTTTTTTCTTTTAAATTACTGCCGCAATAAGCATTAGAGAAAATTTCCCGCGCTTTATCCAAAAATTCATGCGGATTGGTCATCGCCGGGGAGTAGTGCGTAAACCACAATTCGCCGACATTCGCTTCAAGCGCCATCTGCGCCGCCTCGCGGTAAATCATATGCCCCTTTTCTTTGGCGCTCTGCCATTTCTCCTCATCGCCGTACAACCCCTCTGCCACGAACAAATCGCTGTCCGCAACTGTTTTCACGATATCTGCCGACGGACGGCAGTCGGTAGCATAGCTTACTTTAAGACCGCGGCGAGTAGGCCCCATGACCATTTCGGGAGTAAAGGTTTTGCCCTCAAACTCCACATTTTCGCCGCGCTGCAAATGCTTCCAATAAATCACCGGCAAATCCAGCGCCTTTGCTTTTTCGACGTCAAATTTGCCGATACGCGGCAAATAGAGACTGTAGCACAGGCACGGCACACTGTGCTTGACAGGCTGTGCGGTGATCATCAGCTCGCCTGCTTGAAAAACACTTTGCTCTTTCCATGGTAATTCGTGGCAGACGATCTTAAAAGGCAGGTGATTGCAAATGACCGTCAGTCCTTTTACCACGCGCTCCAAACCAGCGCCGCCCCACAAATGCAGATCCTCTGTGCGCATACTGTTGCCCATCGTCATTAAAAGCCCCGGCAGGCCTGCGGTATGATCGCCGTGAAAATGCGTAAACAAAATATGGTCGATATCTTTCACGCTGTAGCTGGATTGATATAACGGCACCTGCGTCGCCTCCCCACAGTCGATCAATATGCTTTTGCCGTTATGCCGCACCAAAAGAGCCGTTAAATAACGCTTGGGCAGAGGCATCATCCCGCCTGTCCCCAGCAGACACACATCCAACATTTTATTTCTCCTTCTCCTGAGAATTTAATTTCGCCAATATTTTTAACCCATCCAAGGTCAAATACTGATCGATAACTTTCACCGTTTTCGCCTCTTTGCAGACTACCTCCGCTAAGCCACCGGTCGCCACGACATTGACACGCGCCAAATCATAGCCCATTTCCTCGCAAAATCTTTTAACCATCCCGTCTACCAAATCGCAATAGCCGTAAATCAATCCGGACTGGATCGCATTAGTTGTATTGCGTCCGATATAGCTTTTAGGAGCTGTAAGCTCTACTTTCGGCAGTTTCGCCGTATTGGCAAACAAAGCCTGCATCGATAAATCCACTCCCGGTACGATCGCTCCGCCTAAATATTCCGCTTTATCATTGACCGCGCAAAAAGTCGTCGCCGTCCCAAAATCCACCAAAACAAGCGGAGCACCGTATTTTTCAATTCCTGCTACCGCATTAACGATACGATCGGCGCCGACTTCTTTGGGATTTTCATAGCGGATCATCAGTCCGGTTTTAATCCCTGCCCCAACGATCAAGGGAGTAACATGCAGATATTTTTCGATCATCTTCTCCAAATTTCCCGTAATATCCGGCACCACCGAGGAAATGATCGCCTCAGTCACCTCGCGCATATGCAGTTTCGCCAGATGAAACAGCTGCGAAACAATCAAACCGTACTCATCAGCTGTCTTATGCCTATCACTGCCGATCCGCCAGTGCGCCAAAGCTTTATCGCCGTCATAAACGCCGATAACCGTATTAGTATTACCGATATCAAACGCGATCAGCATTATTCATCCTCCTTCGCCGTCTTTTTAATACCTTTAAGCGCTTTGCCCAAAATTACCGTCAAAACTGTCGCAATTACCAATTCGACGCTCGCCTGCGGAAACGCCGCCAAAGCCACATAAATATTGATATATTTTAATAAAACCGCCAAGCCCAAATAGCCGATCGTATTAGTCAGCGTCCCTACGATTCCTGCCATTGCCAAGCCAAGCACAGGCTTTCTGCGCAATGCTCTATAGCTGTAATACGCCGTAATCCCGATTAAAACACGCGGTAATATTCTCACGATAGGATCAGCAGGGATAGCTCCTGTCGGCGTTAAAAAACTGTAGACGCCGAAGATTAAGCCTGTAAAGGCTCCCACCACAGGTCCCTCCAAAACTGCCGCCAAAATCACCGGCACATGCATAATCGTCGCTCTACCCGTTAAATTAGGAATAGGAAACATTCCTAATCCCGTCGCTCCCAGGATAATCGCGATCGCGCCCATCATCCCCGCTACTGCCATTTGTCTGGTTGTCATTTTCTTTTGCATAAAAGCTCACCTCATTAATAGATTAGTGGCCGAAATAAAAAAGCTCTGTCGCACGACAGAGCTGAAGCACGGACTTATATTCCGCATATACATTATCAGCCTGCCATACAGGGCTCAAAAGCTCCCGTTGACAGTCTTATTGTACGTTATTTTACGCCTAAAAGCAAGCAAGTTTTTGTTATTTCAGCAATTAAAATTGCGCTTTCTTCAAAACTTCTCTTAATTCCGCTTTGATTTCCTCGCGCTCGAAATTCATCGCAGAAAAAACATGAAATTCGATCTTGCTTACAGGTACATTCTTTTCTTTATACGTCAGATAATGCTCCAATACATACGGAAAATAGCCGTTAATCAGCGTTTTTGCCACGCCGTTTTCCCGATAAGCAAATCCCGACCAGA
>QAKL01000025.1 GCA_003343815.1 Clostridiales bacterium | reverse complement strand
TTGGTGCAGTTGGAGGATATGGTGATTGCGGTAGCGGTGGACAGCGCGGATTTTTTAAGCCTCCCACAGGAGGAGAAAATGGCGAAAATGCGTGCTTATCAGAGCGCATTTCCAAAGACGCCGTTTGTGATGCTGCTTGATATGGGGGCGGGCGAGAGTGAGTTTTTCGGGCGTCCAGATTTGGTGGCGAAAATGCGGGAAGTGCCGCTTAATTATATTACCTTTAAAGTTTACGAAACAAAAGAGGATTAATCATGAGTGAGATTCCATTGTTTAAAAATGTGGAAAATGACGGCTTGGATTGCCGACTTTTCGGCTATATTTGTGATTTGGAGGAGCGCGGGGGCTTTTACGACGCCTCGGAGGTGTATTTGGCGAAATTAGCTCAAGGCTTTGCGCAGGTCGAGCTGCCTGTGACGAAAATGCATTTAAATTGGCAGGGCAAGGTGCAGGATGGGGTTTATGCGACCGAGGCAGCTGCTGCGGCAAATTTTGCCTTTCATACGCTTGATAAAATCGGCGTGATTTCGAGCTTGAGCTTGCATATTAAAGGACAAGCCGGGAATGGCACGGTTTTGCTTTGCGAGGCGCATACTTTGGGAATCAGTCAAAGTCGGATTGCGCCCGGTGTATACGAGGAAACATATGTTATAGAGATAAAAATTACAGATCAAAATAATAAGCTATTGGCAGAAGGTCAAGCAGAGATGCAGGAGAAAAGTGATTTTTTATATACTTATGCGGAATATTTACGCTCAATAGGCTATGCCAACGATTAAACTAAGGGGGTAAAAACTATGGTAGTAAAAAAGTACAAGGATATGCTTGAGGCGAAATCCGTTATCCGCGAAATGAGCGCCCAAGCAGCAGCAAGAGGCAAGGAGATAGGCTATGATAACGTCTTTGATTATTCTTTGGGCAATCCGTCAGTACCGGTGCCGGAGAAATTTAACGAGGTAATTAAAAATTTGCTGGATAATACGGACGCGGTGGCTTTGCACGGCTACAGCGAAAGCCATGGTATTTGGGAGGTCAGAGAAAAAATCGCCGCTTCTTTGGCGAAGCGCTTTGGTTTGCCGTATACGGCAGACGATATTTTTATGGCCTCGGGTGCGGCAGGCAGTATCGCCCATGCGGTCAGAGCGGTTGCCGATATCGGCGAGGAAGTTATTACATTTCAGCCGTGCTTTCCGGAGTATGTGCCGTATGTCAATGAGACCGGTGCGAAATTAGTCATGGTGCCGCCGGATCTGGATAGTTTTCAGATCAATTTCGCGGCGTTTGAGGAGTTAATCAACGAAAAAACGGCGGCTGTTTTGATCAATACGCCGAATAATCCCTCGGGCGTGGTGTATTCGACCGAGACTATTCAAAAACTGACAGATATTTTGCGCGCGAAATCTCAAGAATACGGCCGCGATATTTATCTGATTTCCGATGAGCCGTACCGTGAAATCGTTTTTGCCGGAGTAGACGCTCCGGTAGTGTCGAAATTTTATGATTATACGATTATGTGCTATTCTTTCAGCAAATCTTTATCTATCCCGGGTGAGCGCTTGGGCTATGTGGCGGTCAATCCGAACTGCCCTGACAGTCATACGATTATCCACATGTGTACACAGATTTCCCGTGGGATCGGACATAACTGCCCTTCGTCCTTGATCCAGCTTGCAGTAGCGGAAATGCTGGAAGAAACGGCAGATTTAAGCGTGTATGAGACGAATATGAATATTTTGTATGATGAATTGACGAAATTAGGCTTCGAGTGCGTGAAGCCGGGCGGTACTTTTTATATCTTTCCCAAAGCTTTGGAGGAGGACAGCGTGGCATTTTGCAAAAAAGCGCTGGAGTATGATTTGGTCTTGGTGCCGGGCGACAGTTTCGGTGCTCCCGGATTTTTCCGTATGGCGTACTGCATGCAGACGGACAAAGTCAAACGCTCCTTGCCTGCTTTTGCGAAATTAGCGAAGGCGTATGGCAAGTAAGAGGTTACGGAGTTTGGAAACTTATAAATCTCTAAACAGAATATTAAATAAAAAAACTGTCTGTTTTAACACAGGCAGTTTTTTATTTAACAAAACAGAAACAATTCAGCAAAAAAGACGAAACATTTCTCTGCTATTTTTATAGTGTAAAAAGGCGAAGTGTGCCTTGGCGAAAGTATTTGGGGTGTGCTATAATAAAAAGAAAACGGAGGAATTGCGATGATTCATATTTTGGTGATTGACGATGATAAAATTTTAAATAAAACGATGTGTACTTACTTAAACGACTGCGGCTTTAAGACGAAGGGCGTTTTTAGCGCTAATGAGGCCTATGATGAATTGTACGGCAGTTTGTATGATTTGATTATTTCGGATATTATGCTGCCGGGGATCGATGGCTTTGAGCTGGCTGATACAATACGCGGGATCAATAAGCAAATCCCGATTTTGTTCGTTTCAGCCAAGGATGATTTATCCTCCAAGCAAAAGGGCTTTCGCCTGGGGATAGATGATTATATGGTGAAGCCGATTGAGTTGGCAGAATTGGAAATGCGGGTGAAAGCATTACTGCGCCGCGCCAATATAGAAATGGAGCGCAAACTTACAGTGGGTAATCTGGTGCTGGATGCCGATGGGATGACGGCAGAGATAAACGGCGAGGAAATCGCGGTGACGATGCGGGAGTTTAATATTTTGTATAAGCTTTTGAGCTATCCGAAAAAGACTTTTTCCCGCGCGCAGCTGATGGATGAGTTTTGGGGACTGGATTCGCAAGCGGGACTTAGGGCGGTAGATGTATACATCACGAAATTAAGGGAGAAATTTGCTGACTGTGACGGCTTTGAAATCAAAACCGTGCGCGGTTTGGGTTATAAGGCGGTGCTTTTATGAGAGCGCCGATCAGACAAACTTTGTTTCCCAATGCTTTATTAGGCGTGATCGCCTTTAATCTGCTTTTGATGTCTGGAGTGCATTTTGGCTTGATTGTGCTGGGTTTTAAGTATAATTGGCCGCTGGCGCTTCAGATTTTGTTCCCGATTTTTTATTGGGATACGGTGGCGATAGGGCTGACGCTTTTGATCAAGCGCTATATCAAGCGGGCGTATGAAATCCCGCTTTTGCGCTTGGCGGAAAGCACCAAAAAAGTGGCGGAGGGCGATTTTTCGGTGTATGTGGCACCGACGCACACAGGTAATAAAACGGATTTTTTGGATGAAATGATAATGGATTTTAACAAAATGGTGCAGGAGTTGGGCAGCATCGAAACATTAAAAACTGATTTTTTGTCCAATGTCTCTCATGAGTTCAAAACGCCGCTTGCGGTGATTCACAATAACGCCCAACTTCTGGTGGCGGAGGAAATAACCGATGAACGCCGTAGAGAGTGCGCGGAAAATATTTTGTTTGCCGATCGAAAATTATCGCAGTTAATCAGCAATATGTTAAAACTGAATAAATTAGAGAAGCAAGTGATCAGCCCCAAAGCGGAAAGCTATGATTTGTGCGAGCAGATCGCCCAGTGTATTTTTCAGTTTGAGGACGCGTTGGAACAAAAAAATATTGATTTACAGATTGATATGGAAGATAGAGCTTTTGCTATGGCCGACAGCGGCTTGGTGGAATTAGTTTGGATGAATTTGTTGAGCAACGCGGTGAAATTTACGCCTGCCGGAGGCATTATCAAAATCGAGGAGTACAGCTCGGCTGAGGAAATCGTCGTTACGGTGAGTGATAATGGCTGCGGAATGAGCGCGGAGGATAAGGCGAAAGTTTTTGAGAAATTTTATCAGGCGGATACTTCGCATGCGACTGAGGGCAACGGATTGGGCTTGGCTTTGGTGAAACGTATCTTGGAATTATCAGGCGGGATGATTGCAGTCCAAAGTGCGCTTGGCAAAGGTACGAGCTTCGAGGTCAGACTGCCGAAAGCGGTTTAAAACAGCAGTTTTAATATTTCTTTAACAATCTTTAAATATTAGCAGAACAAATCCTCGGTACAATAAGCCCATAATCTAAACGAGGGAGAGACGGATCATGGGAAAAACTTTATATTTATTGACAGGGGCGACCGGATTTTTGGGGAGTAATATTTGCGCGCAGCTTTTGGAGCGCGGGGAAAAGGTGAGAGCCTTTGTTTTAAACGGAGATAAAACGGTAAAATATCTGCCCGAGGAGGTTGAGGTATTTTACGGAGATTTGTGCGCGCCAGAGGATTGTCAGAGATTTTTCGACGTCGAGGCGGGGATAGAGACGGTATGCATCCACTGCGCCAGCATGGTGACGGTTAATCCGGAGTATAATGAAAAATTGGTGAAAGTAAATGTCGGCGGCACGGAAAATATGCTCGCCGCGGCTAAAGCGCATAAAGAGTGCCAAAAGTTTGTTTATGTCTCGAGCACCAGCGCGATCCCGGAAGTGCCTAAGGGTCAGCGGATTAAAGAGGTCAAGGAATATTACCCCTGCGATGAATCGAAAGTAGTCGGCTGGTATTCGCTGACGAAAGCGATGGCGACGCAAAAGGTCATGGACGCGGCGAAAGACGGCTTAAACGCCTGCGTGGTCATGCCCAGCGGCATCTTGGGACCGAACGACCATGCGATCGGTGAGACGACAGGCACAATTATCAAAATTATCAAAGGCGAAATGCCCATCGGCATGGCAGGTAGTTTTAATCTGTGCGATGTGCGCGATTTAGCCTACGGCTGTATCGCTGCCGCCGATAAAGGGCACAAGGGCGAGGCGTATATTTTGGCAAATGAAGAAGTCACGCTTAAAGAATTGTGCACCTTGCTGGATAAGGATTTGCACTGTGGTACGTGTAAATTTTATCTGCCGCTGGGCTTAGCGAAAAAATTAGCCAAATTAATGGAGAAAAAAGCGGCGAAAAAAGGTACGAAGCCCTTAATGACAACTTTTTCGGTGTATAATTTGGAGCGCAACAACAGCTTTGATTACTCCAAAGCAAAAAAAGAATTGGGCTATAAGGTGCGCAGCTATGTGGATACTCTGCACGATGAGGCATTGTGGCTCAAAAAAGAGGGCAGAATCTAAAGAATATCTTTCGACGTTTGGTTTCTTGCTTATACTAAAAAACGCGGCAGTTTTGTAACTGCCGCGTTTTTTTAGTGGGTATGGTCGAGAAATGTGATTGTATCGTCTAAATCATTGGCAAGCATAGCCTTGATTTTCTCGGCATGGGGACAGGCAAAGCCTATCGGGGTGCCTACAGTGATACATGAGGCTAAAGCGATTGCGTCGGCACCGCGCTTTTGCAACTCGCGCGAGCGCATCAATATTTTTTTGCCGGGGCAGCCGCCGCAACTGACAAAGCCTACAACCTCGATATTTTCATTTGCATCGACGTGAGAAAATGCTCCTTTTCTGTTGCGGATGGCGGCGAAATCGACACTGCCCGGGCAGTAATCCTCCGTCTGCATACATCTGATAATGCCTACCTTCATAAAAACACCTCCAAAAATGTCTAAAGGACATTATAACATATTTTCGACATTTGTCAAGATAAAATATTATATTGGAGATAGTAAAGGCAGGCAGATAAATGATACGTATTTTTACAGATTAAATATATTTTTGGCAGTGCGGTTGAGGATATTTTCCAGATCATCGTCGCTTAAATTTAAGGAATTTAAATATTTTAAATCGTAGGCGACATCCCACATCGGATAATCGCTGCCGAATAAAATACGCTCACTGCCGTAGGCGTGAATGATGTCTTTAGCCGCAGCAGGGGATAGGGCGTAAAATGAGGAGGAGCTGTCGACGTAAAAATTGGGATAATCAGCTAATTGGGGCGCCGCCTCCTCCCAGATGGACCAGCCGCCGAAATGTGCACCGATGACGGTCAAATCAGGGAAAGCACGGAGGATATTTTTTACGCGGTTGGGATTAGAGTAATCATAGCGCTTATCGCCGGTGTGCAAAAGGACGGGTAAATGTTTGGCGGCGCAGAGTTCATAAATTTTCATGCAGCGTGGATCGTCGGCGGGAACTATTTGGAAGTCGTGGTGCATTTTTACGCCCAAAAGTCCTAAATCGGTTAAATGATTGATTTCGCCCTCTAAATCCGCGCTGTCGGGATGAATAGTGCCTAAGCCTTTCATCTGAGGATTTTCACGCATGGTTTGGGCGATAAATTCGTTAATAGAGTTGGTCTGGCGCGGCGTGGTCGCTACGGAAAAAATAAGGTATTGAGTCACGCCTGCGTTACTGCCTGTTTTGAGCAAATCCTCGGCAGTACCGGCGCCGTACATATTGATATCGTAGAAATGTCCGATGTTGTTGACTGCCTTGGCGGCGATGGCGGTAGGATAGACATGGCAGTGTGCGTCGATAATTTTCATATATTTCACCTGATTTTCGGATGGTAAATTTATAAAAAGTATACTTTTTCAAACTAAAGATATAAAATATAGGCTTTTAGACTGACGCTAAAAGCCTATATTGAGAGGAAGTAAGGTAATTACGATTATTGATTGTCTTTCTCACGCAATGCTACACGGCGGATTTTACCGCTGATGGTTTTCGGCAATTCGTCGACAAATTCGACGATACGCGGGTATTTGTACGGAGCGGTGTGAGTTTTGACGTAATTTTGGATTTCTTTTTTGAGTTCGTCGGTGCCGACAGTACCGCGGGTCAAGACGATAGTCGCTTTAACGACCTGTCCGCGCACCGGATCGGGAGCAGCAGTGATCGCGCACTCTAAGATATACGGCAATTCCATGATGACGCTCTCGATTTCGAAAGGTCCAATGCGGTAGCCGGAGGATTTGATGACGTCGTCGATACGTCCGACGTACCAGAGATAGCCTTCCTCGTCTTGGCTGGCTTGGTCGCCGGTGTGATAAAATCCGTCATGCCAAGCTTCTTTGGTGTGATCTTCGTCGTGATAGTAGCCTTGGAACAAGCCGCAGGGTACAGTTTCTGAGGTGCGGATGCAGATCTCGCCGACTTCACCGGTCGGGCAGGGATTGCCGTCGGCGTCTAAAAGTACGACGTCGTATAACGGGCTCGGACGACCCATGGAACCGATACGCGGCGCGGTGCCTACAAAGTTACCGATGGATAAGGTAGTTTCGGTCTGCCCGAAGCCCTCCATGATTTTTAAGCCGGTAGCTTTGTAGAATTGATGGAATACTTCCGGATTTAAGGCCTCGCCGGCAGTGGTAGCATACTCGATGCTGGAAAGATCATACTTGCTTAAATCTTCTTTGATGAACATACGATACATAGTTGGCGGTGCGCAGAAAGTAGTGATATGATATTTAGCAAACATCGGCAGGATATCATCCGGATGGAAACGATCAAAGTCGTAGGTAAAGATGCCTGCTTCGCACAGCCACTGACCATATAATTTGCCCCATAAAGCTTTACCCCAGCCGGTATCGGAAATGGTGTAGTGCAAGCCCTCGGGATTGACATTATGCCAATATTTTGCGGTGATATAGTGGCCGAGCGGATATTTATAGGAGTGAGCGGCGATACGCGGATAGCCGCTGGTGCCGGAGGTAAAGAGCATGAGCATGGTGTCGTCGCCGCAGGGGGTGTCCGGACGGCGTTCGTAGACATTGCTGTAAGCAGGAAGCTCGGCATTGAAATCATGCCAGCCCTCGCGGCTTGCGCCGACTAGTATTTTAACCATGCCGGGGAACTCGGCACAGGCTAACTCAGCCTGATGAGCAACGTCACCGTCGGCGGTGCAGACGATAGCTTTAACGCCGGCGCTCTTGTAGCGGTAGGTAAAGTCATGCTCGACTAATTGGTTGGTAGCCGGGATGACGATGGCGCCCATTTTGTGCAGTGCCAGGATCGAATACCAGAACTGGTAATGGTTTTTCAGAACTAACATGACGCGGTCGCCTTTTTGAATACCTAAAGAGGTAAAGTAGTTGGCGGTCATCGCAGAGTATTTTTTCAAATCGGAGAAAGTGAAGTAATGCTCCTCGGTCTTGTCGTTGCTGACCCAAACCATAGCGACTTTATTAGGAGATTTCTCGGCCAATTTGTCGATAGTATCGAAAGCAAAATTGTAACGGTCGGTATTTTTGAAATTGATCGAAGAGATGACGCCGTTTTCGTCGCAGACAGTTTCGATGAACTCGTCGGCTACAGTGCCGGTAGCCAAAGGATGCTTGCTTACCGGTACGGTTTCTAATTCTAAATCCATATCGAACTCGGATTCCTCCGCGCCTTCGACTTTTAAGACGATGGCGTAAACTTCGCAGTCTTTGCCGTCCATGGAGCATAAGGCATGGGGATGACCGCTGTTATAGTAAATGGTGTCGCCCTCGTTTAAGATCTCGGTGCGGTCATCAATTTGGATTTTCAGGCGGCCTTTGATGACGATGTCGATTTCCTGCCCGGCATGCTGGGTGAAATGCATCTGTTCATTGTCATAGGGAATTTTAACCCAGAAAGGCTCAGCGGTTTTTTGTTTGAAAGACGGCGCCAAGTTATTGTAGGTGAAGCCGGTGCGGCGGGTAATGGGAAGACCGAATCCTTTGCGGGTGATGGTGTAAGTCGCTAAGCTCGGGCTGATACCCTCTAATAAATCTTTGATTTCGACGCCGAAGACGGCAGCGCATTTGTAGATAAAGGTAAAGCTGAAATCGGTTTCTCCACGCTCCAAGGCTAAATACTCGTCCAAGGTGACTTCGGTTTTTAATGACATTTCGCTGGGGGTAAGACCTGCGATTTCGCGCAGCTCTTTGATACGAGATGCGACTTCTTTTAATTCGCTTTGCATGTTCATCGAAAAAATTCACTCCTTAAAATAATGGTAATTAATAATCGGGTGATGGATTGCACAAAAAAACGTCCCAAAGATCAACTTTGAGACGAATAATATCCGCGGTACCACTCAAATTACGCTAAAAAGCGTCGCTTACCGGGCTCCATCAAGCCCTGCACTCCTGACGCGGTGCTTGCGGGGAGCATCTACTTGCCTAAGCTTTGGAACTCCCAGCTCGGAAGGGATGGGTCAAATGAATAATACTTTTACTGCCTCGCACCTTTTGGCAGCTCTCTGGGGAAAAATAATTACTCGACCGTCTTCGTCATAGCTTTTAGTTGTTTTTCAATTGTTGATTAGTATATCACTGATTTTCAAAATGTCAAGGGCTAAATTCAAAAAAAGTGAAATTTTTTTCAAGAAAACGTTAATGAAGATAATAAAGACGATTTGG
>QAKL01000014.1 GCA_003343815.1 Clostridiales bacterium | reverse complement strand
AACGGTGTCTTGGACGACGAGGAAGACTAATATCAGACATATTTTCTGCTGTGGGTTCGCTCACAGCAGAAAAAGTTCTTTTTACATAATGAGGTTTTTATCCAAAATCTGAAATTTTAGATAAAAGTACAGATTTTGGGGTAATGTAATATAGAATTTCTAATAATAGGAGGTATGTCAAATGAGCATTAAAAAAGTAGTGGTAATCGGCGGAGGAGTTTTGGGCAGTCAGATCGCTTACCAAAGCGCGTACTGCGGTTTTGATGTAGTGACGTGGGTGCGCTCGGAAGGCTCGATCGGTCGCGCTAAACCGAAAGCGGAGCGTTTGCATGATATTTATGTGGGCGAGTTAAAAGCTGCCAAAGCAGGCGCGCCGGGACCGGTAAGCCGCGGACTGGTCGGTAATAATGCGGATTTGAGCAAGATTGATTTGGACAAATTAATCAACAAAGCGGAGGAAGTTTACCAAAATTTCACCTACGAAACAGACTTAGCCAAAGCAGTAGCGGACGCTGATTTGGTGATCGAGGCGCTGGCGGAAAATCCCGAGGAGAAAAAAGATTTTTACGCTAAACTGCAAAAGGTTTTGCCGGAGAAAACCATTATTGCAACCAACTCTTCCACGCTTTTGCCGAGTATGCTGGCTGATGCGACCGGCAGACCGGAGAAATTCTTGGCGCTGCATTTTGCTAACAGCATCTGGAAGAATAATACGGCAGAAATCATGGGTCATGCGCGCACCGATCAAGCGGCATATGACGCTGTTGCCGATTTTGCCGTAGCAATTAATATGATCCCGTTAAAATTGAAGAAAGAAAAAGCTGGCTATATTTTAAACTCCATGTTAGTACCTTTTTTAAACGCTGCCGAGGAGCTTTTGGTCGATGGGATCGCCGATGTGGAAACTATCGACAAGACTTGGTCGTTGGCTACGGGCGCGCCGTTAGGGCCGTTCCGTATTTTGGATATTGTCGGTATTACGACGGCGTACAATATCGTGTCCAATTATCCTGATGTCCAAACCAATCCCGATGGCTTGCACGCGCGGATCGCTAAAATGCTGAAAGAAGAATATATCGATAAAGGCAAATTAGGTATTAACGCCGGCGAGGGCTTCTACAAATATAAATAAAAATTAATTTAGGATAGTGAAAAACTCTGATCTGTGGATCAGAGTTTTTTGTATATTTTGCGCGCCCTTTGCACAGGATAGGAAAAAAGGAGGCTGAAGATATGAAGAAAAAAATAAAAATTTCCTTAACAAGTATAGTTTTAACAGCGTTATTATTGCCGCTTACGGTAGCATGGGCGGCACCTTGGGCTGACAAGCGGGAGATGGACGAGCTGGACGAGGGGACGTTTTACACTTTGCACGATATCGACTCGGGCGAGGAGCTGGAGCATTTAAATCGCGTGTGTTTTGAAGAGGATGAAATTATTTTAAGCGACAATCGCCGCTACAAAATCAGCAAAATAGAGGAAGACGGCTACAAAGCGCACTGCGAGCAAATCACCGATTATACGGCGCCTGTATTGGCGCAGACGGTGAGTACCGCGGATGCGGCGGCGCAAAATGCCGAAACGGTGGCGATTTATGCCACGCACTCGGATGAGTGCTATGTGCCGACCTCCGGCACGGAAAGCAAAAACGGCGGCGGCGATATTTTAGCCGTAGCCGGGACGATTGCCGAGTATTTGGAGAACGAGGGCATCGAGGTGCTTCATAGCGAAAATATCCATGATCCGCATGACGCCGACGCTTATGCGCGCTCGCGCCGGACGGCGGCAGAATTATTGCAATCGGGCGATGTCGATATGATTATCGACGTGCATCGCGACGGCGTGCCGGATCCGGAGTATTACGAGGAGGAGTTAGACGGCGAAAAGGTCACGCAGATCCGTTTGGTAGTAGGGCAGGCTAATGAAAACAGCGCAGAAAACGAGGCGTTTGCCGAGCAGCTCAAGGCTTATTATGACGAGGCGAAGCCGGGCTTGATCAAGTCGATTTATATTGCCAAAGGCAGCTATAATCAGGATATGGCGCCTCACGCCGTACTTTTGGAGGTTGGTACTCACACCAATACCTTGGCAGAGGCTGAGGCGGGCGCGCGGGCTTTTGCCGAGGAATTGCCGGATTTTTTAGCGGTGATGAACGGCTCCTCGGGCAGACAGTTTGCCGATAATACTCCTCTGAGTGAGAATAATACGGATAGTGAGCCGACCGAAAAAAACGAGGAGAAAAGCAAGGCTTGGCCGATCGTGTGGACTATCGTTATCCTTGGAGCGATAGCAGGCGGGGCGTATTGGTATCTGAAAAAGGATGAGCGTTGATGAATTATACAGCGGCGATCATCTGGGGGATATTTATGGGTTTTTTCGATCGCTTGTATCTTTTGTGCAGCGATTATCGGAGTTATCCGTCTTATCCGCACGGATATGTCATTCATTTATCGTTAGGAGCGATTGCTGCGGCTTTGGCAGCGGTCGCGATTCCTGCGCTTTTGGTCAAGGAATATACGGCGATTACTTTTTTGGTTTTATGCGCCCAGCAGTTCCGCGATATTCGCAATATGGAAAGAGAAACGTTGTTAAAATTGGAGGATAGTCAGCTGGTGCCGCGCGGCGCCGATTATATCGAGGGTATCGCCAAGGTATTTGAAGCGCGTAATTATCTGGTTATGATGGTAGCATTGGTAACGACGGGAGGCATCATTTTTTTAGAGGTGCGTGCAGGAGTGTTTTTGGGTATTTTGGCGATTATTGCGAGTCATATTTTGATGAGCGGGCAGAAAATCGGAGAAATCGCCGAAGTGCGCGAGGGCAGAGTGTCTTTTGACGGACCGCTTTTAATGGTCGATGATATCGTGATCATGAATGTCGGCGAAAAAAAGGCGCGGACTAAAATTTTATCCGAGGGAGTGGGCTTGATTTTAACAGGCAAGGATGATAACGGTCGCGCCGCGCTCAATAATCTGGGTCAAAGACAGGCGATTTTGCACGATATTGCCGCGATCATCGGCAGCAAGGCAGAAATAGGCGAGCCATCCTATACGCCGATGGCACGAAAAAACGTCGATACCGGAGCGATCGGGATTTACTTTTTGCCTAATGAGCGCGATGTCGAGGGTTTGATCAAAGCCGTCAAGCGCACGCCGCTTTTAGAAAGCGCCGTAAGCAAGAAAAACTCAGTAAAAAGGAGTATTGGTTGATGAGTGAGATTATCGCGATTGTGGCGACGCGGGAGAATAGGGATAATGTGAGCGGCTCGAAAGCTGTCTTTTGGGCGGATAATGAGGAGGAGGCACTCAGACGCGCCGCACTTTTGGCACGCGTTTTTAAGGCGATGGTGCACGATGTCGAGGGCGGCATTTATCTGATAGTGGCTCATTAGAAAGAGGTACAGGATGAAACAACCGCAAAAAAGTGTGCGCAAAATAGCAGATAAAGAGGGAAGCGCGAAACAATTTTCGGGACTTAACCAAAAATTAAGCTATCTGCTCGGAGAAAATGTCGCGTGGATGAAAGAGGCTTTCGGTGCGTCTACGGATTTTATCGTGCGCGAGTTTAAAATAGGTGAAACAAATGCCGCCCTTTGCTTTTTTGACGGGCTTACGGATAAGCGTCTGTTGGATGAGGATGTTTTAAAGCCTTTGCAAAATTTCGCGGGCGATTATACAGCGGATATCGCCGCGCATCTTTTGGCGGTAGGCGAGGTAAGCGAAAGCAGCTACTTAAACGAAGCGGCCAAAGGTGTCTTGGACGGTGACGCGGTATTATTCATAGATAAAGCGGATAATCTGTTTGTTATCGGTGCCAAAGGCTTTGATGTGCGCGCTGTCGGTCAGGCGACCAATGAGGCATCGCTCAGGGGAGCGCAGGAGGCATTTACCGAAAATTTGATGACTAATGCCTCCATGCTGCGCCGCCGTCTGCGCACGGACAAGCTCAAAATAGAGTTCCGCACGCTTGGTGCGATGACTAAAACCAAAGTGGCGGTTGCTTATTTAGACGGCGTTGTGAATGCGGAGATTGTCGCGGAAATCCAAAGACGTTTGGATGGGATCAAAGAGGTGGACAGTATTTTGGACGGCGGCTGCCTGGAGCAGTACATCGAGGATAATACTTATTCGCTTTTTCCGCAGATGCAGTATACGCAAAAGCCTGACCGCGTCACGGCTAATTTATTAGAGGGCAGAGTAGCTTTAATCGTAGACGGCTGTCCGGATGTTTTGCTGGCGCCGGTGGTTTTGGTGCAGTTTTTCCAAAGTCCGGAGGATTATTACAATCGTACATGGGCAGGCAGTTTTGCCCGCTGGGTAAGATATATCGGGTTAATGATTGCGGTGGTGTTTCCGGCTTTATATATCGCGGTGACCTCCTATCATCAGGAAATGCTCACCACGGCGATGGCGATCTCGATTGCCGCAGCGCGCGAGGGCAAGCCTTTTCCGGCATTTTTGGAAGCGTTAATTATGGAATTAATGCTGGAATTACTGCGCGAGGCGAGTATCCGCCTGCCCAACTCGATAAGTAATACTTTGGGGATTGTCGGGGCGCTGGTTATCGGACAGGCGGCAGTGGAGGCGCAGTTAATCGCGCCGCAGGTGGTAATTGCGGTGGCGATTACGGCGATTGGCACTTTTACATTGCCGTCATTTGAAATTTCCTATCCGATTCGCTTGGTGCGCTTTCCGTTAATGATTTTGGCGGCGGTGGCAGGATTATACGGAGTGGTGATCGGGATTTTACTGCTATTGATTCATTTAGTGGATTTGCGCTCGATAGGACAGCCGTATTTAGCGCCATTAGCACCGTTTGATTTTTATCGGCTAAAAGATGTGCTCATCCGTGCGCCGCGCTGGCAGATGATGACTACGCCGCAGTTTGTACG
This sequence comes from Clostridiales bacterium, assembly GCA_003343815.1. GTDB lineage: Bacteria > Bacillota > Peptococcia > Peptococcales > Peptococcaceae > QAKL01. The sequence continues at coordinate 6,601 of QAKL01000014.1, read as the reverse complement.
AGCAAGCGAAAATCCTCCGCGCGGTTTTTGGCGGCGCAATTTTTTGCATATCGGGAGAAAAGACGATGAATAAGCTTTCTTCTTTTGAACTTTTTTGGCTGATGTTTATGCTTTACGACAGTCCCTATGCGCTGATGCTGCTTCATTATTTAGCGCAAGCGCAAGGATTATTAGCGGCTGAAATGATGATTTTAGCGGCGTTTTTAGGGCAGGCGGTGCTTTATATGGCAGTAAAGCGCGCCGAGCAAAATTTGCAGGTAAATGCGAAACCAAATCTCTTTTTAAAAATGTATTTCTATCTGAGCGCGGTTATCATTACAGCAATTTTTGCCGAAATGCTTGCGGCGGAATTTTTAAACCTGACGCCGAAATGGGCGATCGCGCTGCTATTTTTAGTGCCGAGCGTTTATCTGGCGTTTAAAAATATGCGCAATATTGCTTATCTAAGCGTTCTTTTGTTGCCGTTATCACTTATAGGGTATGTTATGCTTTTTTTAGGCAACGCGGAGAGCTTCTCTTTGATGAATATTTTGCCGTTTGCACAGGATAACGCGCGCTTTTTCTTTTCTTTGGCGCACATTTTGCCATTTGTAATGCAAGGCGCGGTCTTAATGGTGCTTTATCGGGAATTAGCCGCGCCTGAATGTGCGCTCAAAGTATCATCGTGGGCTTTATGGAGCAATATTTTTTTGCTTTTGGGCGAGTATATTTTATCCTGCGGAGTATTCGGCGCGGAGGAAAGCGCGAGACTTTTGTTTCTGCCGATCGAATTGGCGCGCATTTTGCGTATAGGCGACGCCTTATTACGGGTGGAGGTTTTTTCGGTGTGGCATTGGACGATAGCCGGAGTTTTAAGCACGGCGTTATTCTTGGATTTAGCCGCAGGAAGTGTGGAGAAAGAGGCGGCAAGGAGAAAAATAATATTTCTGGCATTGGCACTTTGGCTGGTCGTGGCGATATTTGACGATGTGACGGCGGTTAATTTTTTATTCGAAATAGGTATTGTGGTCTCGGTAGGCGCGATGGCAGGATTAATAAAGCAAAAAAGGAGCGGCAGACGTGAAAAATAAATGGATATTCGTTTTTTTAATCTGCGGCGCGCTCTTTTTAAGCGGCTGTTGGGACAAAACGGAGTTTACTCAAGTAAGCTTTGCTGTAGCTATGGCGATTGACAAAACACAGGAGGATTACGAAGTCACCGTCAAGCTCATGCTGCCGAAAGAAGAAAAGCAAATCGGCGACGCCCAAGTTTGGCTGGTTTCGGGCAAAGGCGCAAGTATTTATGAGGCGATTGAGGAACTGAATAACCGCTCGCCGCGCGAGGTTTACTGGGGGTATATGTCTTTGGTAGTTTTGGGCAGCAGTATTAACGAGGACATATCGGACGTCTTGGATTATTTTTCCCGCGCCAGCCAGTTCAGACGCAGCGAATACATAGTTTGTGCCGATACAAAAGGCGCTGAAATGCTCAGCGCCTCTAACGAGCAAAGCGAGGTCAACGCTTTTTACATTTACACGCTATTGCGGGATATGGAAATGCGCTATCATGATGCGGCGGTAGATTTAAACGACTGCCTTTTGCACCGCAATTATCAAGGCAGAGCGTACTTGCTGCCGCTGTTGGGCTTAGCGGAGCCCAATAGTATCGATAAAGACGAAAAAGCGCCATATATCAAGGGGGCCATGCTTATCAAAAACGATAAAGTTTTGACCGAGTTAGATAATGATAATTTCGCAGGCTATCGCTTTTTGAAATGCGCTATCAGCCAAGGCTCCTTGGTGACGGATAATCCTTTAGGCGAGGGCAAATTGAGCTATAATATCAAAAAAAGCCGCGCCAAGCTTTCGTGGCAAAACGACACATTGCTGATCACGATTAAAGGCACGGTGAATTTAACGGAGAGGCTCGGCTCTGGCGATGCGATAAACGAAAAAAACAGCGAAAAAAAGCTGATGGAGGAGAGTATTAATCGCTACGTGGAGAAAGAAGTAAAAGCGTGCATGGAGGAATCAGTTGCGCAAAATGCGGATTTTCTTTATTTGGGGCAGTGGCTGAGCGTTTATCACAATCGTGCATTTGAGCAATATGATGACGAAAACTATCTCAAAGAGTTAAAAATAGAGATAAAAAGCGACTTAAAGCTCAAATTTTCGGCGCTGGCTGATTAGTCATCAACAGTGACAACGATAAAAATGTTTATATGATTACCCATTTTTCTGCGTGATAAAGCGGTTTACAAAAGGGCACGGCAATGCTAAAATAGATGGGAAAGGGGAATGATAATGAAGAAATTGGCATATTTTCTACTTATTGCTTCAGGCTGCCTCTGGGGATTTATCGGCTTTTTCCAGCGACATATAGTTCAATATAATCTGCTGCAGCCGGAAATGACATTTTGTCAAATCTCAGTGGCGGCGACAGCATTAGGCCTGTTTATTCTTTTTACAGATAAATCGCGCTTTAAGATAAAATTGAAAGATATTTGGTGTTTTTTGGGCACGGGGATGCTCAGTATGCTCTGCTTAAACTTATGCTATTTGGGCTCAATGCGCTATACAACTTTGGCGGTATCATCGCTTTTACTGAGCACAGCGCCGGCTTATGTCATAATTTTATCGGCAATTTTGTTTAAAGAAAAAATAACCGTGCAGAAAATCGCGGCTTTGGTGATGATGCTCACCGGATGCGTTTTGATGACGGGAGTATATGCAGGCGAATTATCCGTTTCCGCCAAAGGCTTATTTTTAGGTGTGATGAGCGGCGTGGCTTATGCCATGTACAGTATTTTCAGCCGCTTTGCTATTAACAGAGGCTATGCCTCGGAAACGATTTCGTTTTATACTTTTGTCTTTGCGGGCTTGGGCTCACTGCCACTGGTGGATTTTGCGCATTTGGCGGGGATTATGAATTATAATGTGGCGTTTTATGAATTGTGTATGGGTGTCATCTGCTGTGCCGCGCCGTATATTCTTTACACCAAAGGCTTGGAAAAGGTTGAGACATCTTTGGCGGCGATTTTGGCGACCAGTGAGCCGGTGACGGCAGCTTTGGTCGGAATCATTATTTTCCATGAGCCGATGGGCTGGCATGACGCCGCGGGGATGCTTTTAATTGTTTCGAGCATTGTGGTTATTAATATTAACAAAGCTTTTTTTCAAAAAAAGCACCCTACAAAAGCATAAAGAAAAGTACTTGATAGTATTTCAAAATGCGCTATTAAACATGCAAAAAATTTTTAAAGACTTTCGGCGCGAAAAAAAACTTCCGCAAGAAATATATTTGAAAATATTTGACTTTGGGTGTATAATAAAATTAAGGAATAGAGCGAGCAATTTATTTAAGGAGGCAATTGAATGCAGGAATCAGGAGAAGACTATTTGGAAACAATACTGCTTTTGAAAATGCGTCAGGGCTATGTGCGGGCGATCGACATAGCTAATGAAATGGAGTACAGCAAAGCCAGTATCAGTCGTGCAGTCAAAATATTAAAAGAGCAAAATTTAGTGTATCTAGACGAAAACAGAATGATCAATTTTACGCCAGAAGGTAAAGAAAAAGCGGAAATGATTTACGAGCGTCATCGCATTATTACCACTTTTTTGGGTGATTTTTTAGAAGTATCGCAGGAAATCGCGGAAAAAGATGCCTGCCGTATAGAGCATGTCATCAGCGAGGAAACGATTAAAGCGATTGTAGAAAAGATGGCACAGGCGGGAATTAAAGTGGCTGAAAAATAATTTTTGCCGTCTAAAGAATTGTCCGCGAAAAAGTGAATGATTAAAATAATCAGGAGAAAAGAGGAAGCAGCTATGCAGCAAAAGTATGATTTTGCGGCCATTGAGAAAAAATGGCAGGATAATTGGGAAAAAGAAGGAATTTATCGGGTGAGCGAGGATTCGCCGAAACCGAAATATTATTGCTTGGAAATGTTTCCGTATCCTTCGGGAAATCTGCATATGGGGCATGTCCGCAATTATTCCATCGGCGATGTAGTGGCGCGTTTTAAAGTAATGCACGGTTATAACGTGCTTCATCCGATGGGCTGGGATTCCTTTGGTCTTCCTGCCGAAAATGCCGCAATCAAGCACGGCGTGCCTCCGGCAAAATGGACCAAAGAAAATATTGCCAATATGAAAAGACAGCTGAAGTCCTTAGGCTTAAGCTATGACTGGGAGCGCGAGGTTACGACCTGTCTGCCGGAATATTATAAATGGACGCAGTGGCTTTTCTTGCAGTTTTATAAAAACGGTTTGGCTTATAAAAAAGGCGCCAGCGTCAACTGGTGCCCGAGCTGTCAGACAGTTTTGGCTAACGAGCAGGTGGTCGAGGGGCGCTGCGAGCGCTGTGACTCGGTAGTCGAAAAAAAATCTTTGGAGCAATGGTTCTTTAAAATCACTGATTATGCGCAGCGTCTGTTAGATGATTTGGATAAACTGCCCGGCTGGCCTACGAAAGTAAAAACCATGCAGGAAAACTGGATCGGCCGCAGCGAGGGCGCGATGCTGCGTTTCCAAGTGGCAGAGAATAAAGAGTATTTCTGGGTATACACCACCCGCCCCGACACTGTTTACGGCGTGAGCTATATGGTTTTGGCACCGGAGCATCCGTTGGTCGAAAGGTTGATCGCCGGCACCGAGTACGAGGAAAAAGTACGCGCCTTTATTACTAAAGTGCAAAAATTGAGCGAGGTTGACCGCTCCTCCAGCGAGCTGGAGAAAGAGGGCATCTATATCGGCGCTCACGCGATTAACCCCGTAAACGGCAAAGAAGTGCCTATTTTGATCGGCAACTACGTCATTTATGAGTACGGCACCGGCGCGGTCATGGGTGTGCCGAGCCATGACGAGCGCGACTTTTCTTTCGCTCGCAAATTAGGCTTGGAAATCATCCCGGTTGTTTCCGAGGACGGCTCGGTGTATACGGCAGATGAGATGACAGAGGCATATGTCGGTAAAGGTAAATTAATCAATTCCGCGCAGTTTGACGGCATGGATAACGAAGAGGCGAAAACGGCGATCGTCGAGTATTTAGCTAAAAACGGCAACGGTGAGAAGAAAGTAAACTTCCGTCTGCGCGACTGGCTCATCAGCCGCCAGAGATTCTGGGGAGCGCCGATCCCGATCGTTTATTGTGAGCACTGCGGCGCAGTGCCTGTACCGGAGGAGCAGCTGCCGGTCATGCTGCCGAGCGATATTGAGTTTAAGCCTAACGGCGAGTCGCCCTTAAAATATATGGACGAGTTTGTCAATACCACTTGCCCCATCTGCGGCCGCCCTGCGCGCCGTGAGAGCGATACGATGGATACGTTCGTCTGCTCGAGCTGGTATTATATGCGCTACAGCGATCCGAAAAATGCCGAGCAGCCTTTCGATCGCAAAAAAGTAGATTACTGGATGGACGTTGATCAGTATATAGGTGGCGTCGAGCACGCTATTTTGCATTTGCTGTATTCGCGTTTCTTCACCAAAGTTTGCCACGACTTGGGCTTAGTCGGGGTCGACGAGCCGTTTAAAAATCTTTTAACCCAGGGCATGGTTTTGAAAGACGGCAGTAAAATGAGCAAATCCAAGGGCAACGTCGTCAGCCCCGAGGAAATCGTCGATAAATATGGTGCCGATACGGCGAGACTATTCATCCTCTTTGCCGCTCCGCCGGAAAGAGATCTGGAGTGGAACGATCAGGCGGTCGACGGTTGCTATCGTTTTTTGAACCGTGTTTGGCGTATTGTCGAGGCTTTTGAAGAAGCAAAAGCTGCAAACGGCAGTGAGTATGGCAAAGCGGAAAAAGATTTGCGCCGTTTGGTACACACTACTATTAAGCGTGTGACCGACGATATCAGCGTGCGTTTCAATTTCAATACCGCGATCAGCGCAATCATGGAATTGGTAAACGGCATGTATCAGTATAAAGAAACTGCCAATAATAAAGAGGTCATGACCGAGGCAGAGGATACATTGCTGCTCTTATTAGCACCGTTTGTGCCGCATATCACCGAGGAATTGTGGCATGAGATCGGGCATACTGACAGCGTACATCAACAGAGTTGGCCTGAAGTGGACGAAAAAGCTTTGGTTGTCGACGAAGTAACGATAATCGTCCAGATTAACGGCAAAGTACGCGATAAAGTATTAATGAGCGCAGGCTTGAGCAAGGAGGAAATCCAAGCGCAAGTTTTAGCAAGGGAAAAGGTTATTGCGGCGATCGGCGAGAATACGCCGAAAAAGATTGTCGTCATTCCCGATAAACTGGTCAATATCGTTTTATAAGAAAACAATCAGCCGGGAAATATTATGTTTCTCGGCTGAATTTTGGGAGGTAAACTATGCAGTATCAACTACCTCGTTTGGTAATCGGAGCCGGGCAGGGACGTTCCGGCAAAACTACATTTACCTTAGGCTTATTGCGGGCGCTTTCGGCAAAAGGGTTTAAAGTCCAACCTTTTAAAAAAGGGCCTGATTATATCGACCCCAGCTGGATGACCTTTGCCTCGGGCGGTGTAGAATGCCGTAATTTAGATGCTTTTATGATGGATAAAGAGCAGATTAAGGCTACCTTTATTAAGCATAGCTTAAATATGGATTTGAGCGTTGTTGAGGGGGC
>QAKL01000117.1 GCA_003343815.1 Clostridiales bacterium | reverse complement strand
GATATGTATCCTGAAGTTGGTCCGTTTTTACCGTTTGGTAAATTTAACTTAATCGACCATGAGTGCTTAGAAACTACAGTCGAGTCTTGGGACAATGCTTATAGATGGCATGAAAAAGCTGCAGAGTGGATGTTTAAAACCTATCCGGACTGGCAGTTGTTTTACACTCACGTTCATGGTATTGATGAATTCAACCACTGGTTTATCCATAAATCTATCGAGGGCAGCAATGCTGACTACAAGCATTATGAGGAATTGATTAATCGTATGTATGAGATCAATGACCGTTATGTAGGTAAATTGATGGAGCAATTAGATGGTAATACTGCTATCTTCATTACTTCTGACCATGCTGCTATACCGCATTCTATTGGCACTACTAACCCGGGAATCGGTTCTTTGTCTGCAATTCAATTGCCAGTAATGGAAGAATTAGGCTTGACTAAATCTTATGATGATGCTAACGGTATTCATCAGATTAAGTGGGATGAAACTATTGCAGTAGCACAGCGTAGTTCTTATATCTATATTAACTTAAAAGGCAGAGATCCTCATGGCATCGTTGAGCCGGAAGATTATGAGAAGACTGTTCAGATGGTTATCGATAAATTGTATGGCTATCGTCATCCGGTAACCGGCGAGCGTGTAGTGGCGTTCTGCTTAACTCGTAATGAGATGGAAATGGTTGGCATGGGCGGTGAGCATGTTGGCGATATTTTATACCAAGTTAAACCTACCTACTGTAATGAGCATGCGTTTTCTCCATCGACTTCTACCAACGAAGGCTATTCTTTGAATAACTTGTGCATTATGACTGGTGCGGGATTCAAGAAAGGTGTCAAAATCAACCGTACAGTCCGTATTGTTGATGTTGTTCCAACCATTTGTCATTTGGGCGAAGTACCGATGGTTAGCAATGTCGAGGGTGGAGTAATTTGGCAGGCATTAGAAGGATTTGAGGAAAAATCCTACAAATAAACCGCCAAAGGTAATCAGTTGAATAAAGATTTTTATAAAGAGAGCATATACTTTTAGGGTTTATGCTCTCTTTTTGAAAGGAGATGAAATAATGATACGAGCTGAAAATATTACGATTAAGCGTGGTATGCATACAATTGTGGAAAAATTGGACTGGGAGATTAAAAAACAAGAAAGTTGGATTTTGTATGGTTTGAACGGTTGCGGCAAAACCACGCTTATGAGTGCTTTGGCAGGATATTTGGGAGCGAGTAAGGGGCAGATATATGTCGACGATGTCTTGTTGGAGCAATCGACAAAAGTAGACTGGCGAAAGAAATGTGGGTTTATCAGCGCATCTTTTTTCGGCAATTGTTATCGGGCTGAGAGTAATTTGGATATTGTTTTGAGTGCTTTGCATGGAAAGTTGGGTGCGGGAGTTGATATACAAGCAGCTGATATCAGAAAAGCAAAAGTATTGCTAAATTCTTTGGGTTTAAAAGGAAAATGGCAGTATCCTTTTGATACCCTTTCGTCGGGTCAACGACAAAAGGTGCTGTGGGCTAGAGCCTTGATTACCAATCCGGATATTTTACTTTTAGACGAGCCTTTTAATGGACTAGATATTTTGGGTAAGATAGAAACAAAAGAAATATTAAATGAGTGGAAGAAGAGCGGAGATAAAACTATAGTTTGTGTGACACATCAAAGCAGTGAAATCACTTCCGAGTATACCCATGCTTTATTACTTAAGCAAGGCAAGGCTTACGCTCAAGGAAAATTGACAAAAGTATTTGCATCAGAGAATATGAGTAATTTCTTAGGCAGAAAAGTAGATGTCAGTTGGGACAAAGGCTATGCAGATATTTGTGTGTGACTTGAAAGGAGGAGAAAAATGGGAAATATAACCGATGATGACCGCAGGAGAATGAAGCGCTGTGTATGTAAGCAATGCGGCGGTGAATTAAAAATGAAAGTAGTAGTCTATGATCCGTATGGCGGACATGATGTGGAAATGTTCTGTGAGCATTGCCATAAGATCGAGTATGGTACGGAGAAAGAGATTTACAATTTAGCATCGAAATTTATTGATGAGATACAGTTTAATTATTTTTTGGATATGGAGGAAAATGAGAGAAGCGAGTTGCTAAATACAGCTAAAGTTTGTGAAATGTTCAGCTGGTTGTTGGGAGAAATTGGACTGATTGGCGACGATGGGATCAAGCGGGATACCCCAGCTACATTTGAGTAAGGCAGGTTTTTGCCAAAAATAATGAATTTAAAATTTATTAAAAGGTAAAAGGCGGCTTTTTGATATATTTAGAAGTCGATGATTTAGATGAGGCGTGGCGAGAAACTGTTTAAAAAGCATATAATAAAAAAATCCCAAGGATCTTTGTCCTTGGGATAAATTTTTGCGAAAATACGATTAACGTTTGGAGAACTGCGGAGCACGTCTCGCTGCTTTTAAGCCGTATTTTTTTCTTTCTTTCATTCTCTGGTCGCGAGTCATGAAGCCTGCACGTTTTAATACCGGGCGTAACTCGGCGTCCATTTTTACTAATGCTCTGGAGATGCCCAAGCGAACTGCACCGGCTTGACCGGATACACCGCCACCCTCTACTTTAGCAATTACGTCTAAGCGGCTTTCGGTTTGAGTTAAAACCAAAGGCTGTCTGACGATCATTTCCAAGGTTTTCTTGCCGAAATAAGCGTCTACTTTTTTACCGTTAATGATTACTTCGCCGTTACCGGGTACCAATCTGACTCTGGCTACCGAGGATTTACGACGGCCTGTACCGTAATATTGAATTTGTGCCATTTTTAAGATCCTCCTTAACCTTCGATTTGGTAAACTTCCGGTTTTTGAGCCTGATGCTCATGCTCACTGCCGGCGTATACGTTTAATTTTCTGTACATTGCGCGACCTAAACGATTATGCGGCAACATACCTTTAACTGCTTCTTCCATAGCTTTTTCAGGTTTCTCAGCCATCAAAGTTTTGTAGGTGATGCTTTTCAAACCGCCGGGATGACGGCTGTGATGACGATATAATTTATTGTCCAGTTTATTGCCGGTCAATACAGCGTCTTTAGCATTGATGATGATAACATAATCCCCGCAGTCAACATTGGGGGTAAAGGTAGGCTTATGTTTGCCTCTTAAAATAGTAGCAGCTGCGGTAGCAACACGACCGAGCGGTTTGCCTGCTGCATCAATAACATACCATTTTTTCTCAACCTCATTGGGTTTAGCCATATATGTGGTACGCATCGGATTCCCTCCTTAGAATAATCAAACAAGATAGTTTTTTATATAGGCTGAATCCGGGGCTCTGGATCAGACTAATAGCTTTATAAACTCATGCTTAAATATTTTACACATTTTGTGTATGCTTGTCAAGAGTTTTTCTCGATTTTTAAGCATTTTTATGATAATTTTTTGTTTTTGAGCCGCTTAGCTCGCAGTAAACCGCCCCGCCGATGATTAAAACGGCGCCAATGATTTGCACCAGCTCCATCTGCTCATGCAGGAATACTGCGGCGAAAATTACTGCGCTTAAAGGCTCTAAATAGCCGCAGACGGCGACAGTTTGCACAGAAAGGACATTCATCGGGGAAAAATATAAATAGCAACCTAATCCGGTATTAACCAAGCCTAAAATAAGGATCCAAAACCAGCTTGTGCTGTCGATGTCGAGTGTATGTTCACCTTTAATGGCGAGAAAAATGATGCCGACTAAAAGTCCTGCAAATAACTGCACCATGCTGTTAGCCGGTCCCGTGATGTGCTCTGCTTTTTTTGTTGAAAATAATCATAAGGGCGTAGGTCACGGCAGCCATGCTTCCGCAGAATAGTCCCCAGAGATTAGCGCTGTGACTAAGCTCCTGTCCGTTAATGAGAAATATGCCGATGATAACAGCGATAAAGCCTGAAATTTTGTTTTTGCTGAGTTTTTCGCTGAAAATGACGGTCGAGAGTGCCATGACAATGACCGGACCGCAATAAAATAGCAGTGAGGCGATACTGACGCCTAATTGGACGTAAGCTTCATAGACGAAAAGCCAGCTGGCGCCCATCGCCATACCCGAGCGTAAGATTAATAGTAGACTTCCATAAGCCACAATCCATGTGGTGGAGCGGTACGTCCCAAGACGTCGCGTCTGCCTGTTGCCAAGGCGAGAGTTATCGCCTCAGGGGAAAGCGTGCCCGCGGCGATTTCCAGAAAGGAGCCTACCATGATGCGCACCATATTGCGCAAAAATCCTGCGCCGTAAAAATCGAAAATCCACCATTTATCGTGATGTGTGAGAGTTATTTTATAAATCGTGCGCTCTTTGGTTAAAACGTCGCTGCCGGAGGCACAAAAAGCGCTAAAATCATGTGTACCCTCCAAAAGGGGCAGAACTGGACGCAAAAGAGACTCCTTTAGCGGATAGGTGAATTGATAGAAATATTGGCGACCGACGGTGCGGGGGATTTTGCCCTCGTAGACATAGTAGCGGTAGTGCTTGCCGCGGGCGTCTTTTTGCGCGTGAAAGCTGTCGGGCATGATTTGGACATCGGTAATGGCGATATCCTCAGGCAATCGTACATTGAGCGCGCGCAGGAGGCTTTCAGGCGTGATTTTGGTTTCTGCGCGAAAGCTGGCGGCCTGCGCCAAGGCATGGACACCGCTGTCGGTGCGGCCGGCGCCTGTGATAGTCGTTTCTTTTTGCAAAAGGTCGCTTAAAGCGCTTTCGACAAATCCTTGAATAGTCGGGGCGTGGGAGCCGTTTTGCTTTTGCCAGCCTTGATAATTGGTGCCCTCGTATTGGATAGTGAGTTTATAGGTATTCATCGCGCACCTCAAAAGTAGATTCTGCTGACTACAGCAAGCGCTAAAATGAGCGCGGAGGCTATAAATGCGGCGTAGTCTAATGTAGCAAATTTTAATTCCTTTAATCTGGTACGTCCTTCGCCGCCGTGGTAGCCGCGCGCCTCCATGGCGAGAGCCAATTCGTCGGCACGCTTGAACGCGCTTAAAAACAAGGGAACTAAAATCGGCACTAAAGCTTTGACGCGTTTGATTAAATTGCCGCTTTCGAAATCGGCGCCGCGGGCGGCTTGCGCTTTCATGATTTTGTCGGTTTCCTCGATCAAGGTCGGGATAAAACGCAGAGCAATGGTCATCATCATGGCTAACTCGTGCGCCGGGACGCCGATTTTTTTAAAGGGATTAAGCATTTGTTCAATACCGTCGGTCAAAACGATCGGTGTGGTCGTGAGCGTGAGCAAGGAAGTGATGCTTACCAATAATACTAAGCGCGTTCCCATGAAAAGTGCCATGGTTAAGCCTTCTTTGGTCGCGTGGAGAAATTTCCACTGCCAGACGATTTCGCCGGGGGTCATAAACGCCTGCAAAAGCACGGTTAAAATAATAATGACTAACAAAGGTTTGATACCTTTTAAAAAGTAGCTTAGGGGGATACGGCTTAAAAGAATCAGGATTAAGGAAATCCCGAGCATGAACCAAAAACCTGTAAAGTTATTGATAACAAAAAGGGCAATCATGTAAAAGAGGATGCCGTTTATTTTGCTGCGCGGATCCATGCGGTGCAGGAGAGAATTTCCTGGGAGGTACTGCCCGATAGTAATATCTTTCAGCATGATTTATGCCCTCCTTTTTGGCGCCAGGCACGGGTGATTTCCGCGCGCGCTTGATCTAAATCGACGATAGAGGTATCAATATCCCAGCCCTCTTGGGCGAGGCGCTTTAAAATCGCGGTCACTACGGGGATATCTAAGCCTAAGGCGCGCATTTCCTCGGCACGAGCGAATATTTCCTGCGACGTGCCCTGCATATACAACTGACTATCGTTTAAAACGAGCAGGCGGTCGGCAAAGCGCGCGACATCGTCCATGCTGTGGGAAACTAAAATGACGGTGATGCCGAGCTTTTGCCGCAGGCTTTGCACCTCTGCTAATATTTCCTCTCGCCCTTGGGGGTCTAATCCCGCAGTAGGCTCGTCTAGGATCAAATATTTCGGATTCATCGCGAGGACGCCGGCGATTGCTACGCGGCGCTTTTGACCGCCTGATAAATCAAAGGGCGAGGATTTTGCCAAATCAGCGGACAGTCCGACGGTTTTCATGGCGGATTTCGCCAGAGCGCGCGCTTCTTTTTCTGCAAATCCTAAATTTTTCGGACCGAAAGCGATATCGGCGATGACCGTTTCTTCGAATAATTGATGCTCGGGGTATTGAAAAACCATGCCGACTTGGAGACGGTGCTTTTTGCGTTCCGCTTTGGAGGTATCTTTGGCGTTAATATCCACACCGTCAATAAAAACTTGTCCGCTTGTCGGCGCTAAAAGTCCGCATAAAAGCTGAACCAAGGTTGACTTGCCGCTGCCGGTGTGACCGATAATGCCGATAAATTCGCCGTCGTTAATGGTGAGCGAGATGTTGTTTAAGGCAGTGCTTTCGTTTGGAGTATTGGGCTGATAGATGTAGGAAACGTTTTTTAATTCTAACGGCATAAATTCACCACCAGTTCGTCTATAGTCAAAATATCGTGGGGGAGGTGCATTTCCGCAGGCAGGCTTTGCGCCAGCTCAGTTACGACCGGGACGTCCAAGCGCAGCTTTTTTAAAGTATCAACCTGCGCAAATACTTCGCGCGGCGTGCCTGTGAGGGCGATATCGCCCTTATCCATGACGATGATGCGGTCGGCTAAGACTGCTTCCTCCATATAGTGGGTGATATTGATAATTGTGATGTGTTCTTCTTTGTTTAATTTTTGCATGGTTTGGATGACTTCGCGGCGGCCTTGGGGGTCAAGCATAGCGGTCGGCTCGTCGAAAACGATGTATTTCGGGCGCATGGCGATGATACCTGCAAT
>QAKL01000094.1 GCA_003343815.1 Clostridiales bacterium | reverse complement strand
TGTGCCGTATGTGACTTTGGCGGTGATGACTTTTCCGGCGATTGTACAGGCGACGCAAAGCACGGCTTCCGGTATTTTAGCGCTAATTATCGGGGTAATTATGGCATGGCGCGGCGCAGGATTGTTTAAAGTGGCGCTATCGTGCTGTGCGATAGTTTTGGTGAGCGAGTTTTTCCTCATTTAAGCGGGCAAAAGAAAAAGAATCTTTAGATATAGGAAAAATATTATTTTTCTACTGGTAATTTTCCTCTGTTTGTGTCATAATATGAAATAGTACGAGAAAATTGAAGGAGGAAAGAAATATGTATGATGTATTGGTAATAGGCGCAGGTCCTGCGGGGATGACGGCAGCGATTTATGCGGCGCGCGCAGGATATAAAACGGCGATGGCTGAGGTCGGCGTGCCCGGTGGACAAGCCGCGACGACGGAGATCATCGAAAACTATCCGGGTTTCCCAAACGGCGTAGCGGGGCCGGATTTGATGTATAAATTTTTCGAGCAGACGCAGACCTTTGGTGTGGAGATGCTTTACGGATATGTCGAGGGGATCGATACTGCCGATGAGACAAAAAAAGTAAAAATCGGCGATAATGTTTACGAGAGTAAAACGGTAATTATCGCTTCCGGTGCGAAACCGAAAACATTAGGCGTGGCAAACGAGGACAGATTGCGCGGTCGCGGTGTGTCCTACTGCGCGACGTGCGACGGTTTCTTTTTTAAAGATAAAGAGGTTATGGTCGTAGGCGGTGGCGATACCGCGGTCGAGGAGGCTATGTATCTGACAAAAATGTGCAGTAAGGTAACCTTGATTCACCGTCGCGAGCAATTGCGTGCCAATCGCACTGCGCAAAACAGGGCATTGGCGAACGAGAAGCTCGAGATCATCTATAATACGACTTTAGAGGAAATTATCGGCGAGGACAAGGTGACATCCGTGCGCTTGAAGAATAAAATAACAGGCGAAGAAACTATTATGCCGATCGAGGGTATTTTCATCTTTGCGGGCTATACGCCGAATAATGACTTTTTCCCGTCACAATTAGCGGTAGACGAGCGCGGCTATGTGCTGACCGATGAAAAAATGGCCACCAATCTCCCGGGTATTTTCGCGGTGGGCGATGTCCGCCAAAAGCCTTTGCGGCAAGTGACGACGGCGGTCGGTGACGGCGGCGTGGTGATTACCGCGGTGGAAGATTATTTGGCACAGTAGGGGGCTATGACATGGCACAGCGCAAGACGACAAAATTTCAAAAGACAGTGCTGACTATTTTAGTCATGGTGCTTTCGTTGGGGCTTTTGTTGCCGTATATGATGGCGCTTTTGACAGCATTATTCTAAAAGAAAAAACGGCTGATTAGTTCAGCCGTTTTTTTATGCGTAAATTATGGAGTTTAAAGCAAGCGGGGAGTTTAAGGTGTAATCGCTTTGGGCGCTCATGAGAGCGGCTTTTTCAGGCAAGCGATTGGCATAGGCAGGGTAAGCGAAACTGCTGCCTGTAGTGCGTGCCATTTTTAAGCCGGGCGTCAAATCATCAACGACCAAGATATCGTGCGGCGTTACCGCAAAACGGCGGCACATTTCCTCAATGGGATAGGGATAGGGCTTGCATTTCTCCTCGCCCAAACTCCAGTCGAAAATAGCCAACGGCGCAAAGCCGAAATTAGTCTCGTAATCGCGCAGGATAAACTCTCGATCGGAGTGGGAGACGACGCAGACGATGCCGCCATTTGCGCGGTAGTCGCGCAAAACGCTCTTCCAGCCGCTAAAGCAGCTCGGACGATGCGTACGGGCGTAATTTTTCCAGATGCCGTCTTGAATTACCATTTCTTTATCGGTTAATTTAAGGATCTCGCGGCAGAGCGGGAAAAATCCCGGAGAAAAGCAGTATTCGTTAAAAGTTTCTAAAGACATGGAAATTTCGGGGCGCAGAGCCTTTAGAGTTTCCAAAAAGGCTGGATAATGCACCTCGGCGGTGCTTTTCACCACGGTGTCGTCGTGGTCTAAGGCTAAAATTTTATATTTAAGCATAGTTATTCCTCGATTTTTTCTTTATTTTCGCCTTGAAACCAACCCCAGGCGGCTAAGGCAAACATCACGGCGAAAAAGATAAGTTTAAAGGCTAAAGAGCCGGGCACAGAGGCAGGAATAATCCCTAAAGACTGGTGCGCTAAGGTGGTAATGACTAATTTCACACCGACCCAGCCTACGATCAAAAAGGCGGCTTTTTCTAAGCCGGGGCGCTTTTGCAAAAGTTTGATAAAGATCATCGCGGCAAAGCGCATGATGATCAAGCCGACGAAACCGCCGCAAAAAATTACTAAAAAGATACCGCTGTCCAATCCGCCGATGTGTCCCCAGCCGGTAGGCGGCAGGGAAATCGCCATAGCGACGGCGGCTAAAATAGAGTCGATCGCAAAGGCGATGTCCGTTAATTCGACGCGGGCGACGGTACCCCAAAAGCTGGGGAATTTAACTTGGGATTGGTTAGGTTTAGGTTTATCCTCTTTATGTGGCAAGAGATTTTTTACGGCGATGTATAATAGATAAATCGCGCCTATAGCTTGCGCCTCCCAAATATTTGCTAAATAGGAGATGAAGAAAAGCGCGGTAAATCTGAGGACAAAAGCGCCGAGCAGTCCGTAAAGCAGAGCCTTTTTTTGGCTGTACTCGGGCAATGGCTTGACTAAAATAGCTAAAACAAGCGCGTTGTCCGCCGATAAAAGCCCTTCTAAGACGATTAAGATTAAAAAGACGACAAAATATTCGACAAACACTTGAAAGACTCCCTTGATTTATTGGAGATTTTTTGTGGGCGAGGAACTAAACCAACCCCAAAGGGCAATTAAAATCATCACGCCGAAGAAAATCAGTTTCCATAGAGCGGAGTGAAAAAATGCTCCCGGCAAAATAGCTAATGATTCGTGCGACAGCGCTGTGAGTCCTAATTTGATCCCGACCCAGCCTACGATTAGAAAAGCGGCTTTTTCTAAAGCGGGGCGTTTTTTGAGTAAATTTACAAAAATCATCGCGGCAAAGCGCATTAATAATAAGCCGATAAAGCCGCCGCAGAAAACGACAGCAAATTGCCCGGCATCCATACCGCCGATATGTCCTAAACCAGTCTCTGGCAGAGTAATTGCCAAAGCTACAGCTGCTAAAATCGAGTCTACTGCAAAGGCGATATCGGCTAGTTCGACTTTAGCGATCGTAAGCCAGAACTCTTTTTTGGAAACAGTTTGGGCGGAAGCGGAGTTAGACTCGTTTTCATTTTCTTTAGAAGAAAAGAAGAGATTTTTTAGCGCGAGATAAATGAGGTAAAGCGCGCCTAAGGCTTGCGCCTGCCAGACATTTGCCAAAAAGGAAATGAGAAAAAGCGCGGAAAATCTGAGGACAAAAGCGCCGATAAGCCCATAAAAGAGCGCCTTTTTTTGCGCATCTTCGGGCAAATGCTTGACCATAACGGCTAAGACAAGAGCGTTATCAGCCGATAAAAGCCCCTCTAAAACGATAAGCATTAACAAAACTAAAAGGTACTCGATAATTAAAGCACTTTCCATAAAAAGCCTCCTTGAAAATTTAATAAAAAAAGACTTTGTCGGTCAAAACAGACAGCGTCACTATCTGCATTGACTGACAAAGTCTTGCTCTCACTAAAAATAGTGCCGACTGACCGGTAGAATATCTACGTGCATTGACGATCAGCCGCATGAATAAATCATGAGCTACTCCCCTTGTAAGTATATCTCAAATGTAAGCTAATTATAATATGCCCGCAAATATTTGTCAAGAAAAATTTCGACGGCTTATGTAAAATTTATTGGTAAAACGGTTAAAAAACTTTGCAAATATTTGAAAGTGTGCTATAGTGGAGAAAGATATTCATACGGAGGCAGAAAAATGGCGAAAAAGTTATATTTTAAATACGGCGCGATGGGCAGCTCGAAAACGGCGCAGGCTCTAATCGCGAAATTTAATTATGAGGAAAAAGGAATGAGGGTGTGGCTTTTAAAGCCGCAGATAGACAATCGCGACGGGGATAATATTTTGCGCTCGCGCATTGGTTTAGAGTGTGCGGCATATGTGGTGCAAAATGAGGAGGATCTGCTGGAGAGCTTTTTAAAGCTTGCAGAAAAGCCGGCGGCAATCATTGCCGATGAGGCGCAGTTTTTCAGTGAAAAGCAGATAGAGGCGCTGCGTGATATCGTGAGTTTTTATGATGTGCCGGTGCTGTGCTTTGGACTGCGGACGGATTTTCAGATGCGGACATTCCCGGGGAGCAGGAGATTATTGGAATTGGCGGACAGTATCGAGGAGATCAAGACTATTTGCGCCTGCGGGGCGAAAGCTATCGTAAACGCCCGCGTCGATAGTTCGGGTAAAATAATTATTCACGGCGAGCAGATCATGCTCGGCGGCAATGAAAGCTATGTGCCGATGTGCTATAAATGTTGGCGCCAAAGAATCATTGATCAGGAAAAAGAGATGCCGTAAATTATATAAATACTATTTAGCGAATAATTATACAATTCTTCTTTTATGGATGAGAGAGAGAAAAACCATTGACAAAGGAAATGCTGGAGCGCATAATATAACCTAATATATTTTTTTAAAAGAGGTTTAGGTGATATTTATGAATAAAAGCTATATAGGCAGCGCGATGCTGGTTTTGACGGCGTTAATTTGGGGTTGTGCTTTTGTGGCGCAAAGCATCGGTATGGACTATGTCGGGCCTTTTACTTTTTCGGCAGTGCGGTCGATTTTGGGAGCGACGGCGCTGGTACCATGCATATTTTTGTTTGATTATTTTAACCGCAAAAAAAATGCGCCTGTAGGCACTTGGAATAAAACCGCCTGGCAGGGAGGCGTGGTCAGCGGCATTTTTTTGGGCATTGCGACTAATTTGCAGCAAATAGGCTTGGTTTATACCTCCGCGGGTAAGGCGGGATTTGTGACGGCATTATATATCGTTTTGGTGCCGATTTGCGGGATATTTCTGCAAAAAAAAGTAGCGCCGAGCGTCTGGGTGAGCGTCGTTTTAGCGACGGGAGGTTTATATCTGCTTTGTATCAATGAATCATTTTCGATCGGGCGCGGCGATATTTTTGTCTTTTTATGCGCTTTTGCTTTTGCGGCGCAGATTTTGGCGGTCGATCATTACGCGCCGCTGGTGGACGGGATCAGACTGGCTTGCGTGCAGTTTTATGTCTGCGGCATAGTGTCGCTAATCGGGATGCTGCTTTGGGAAAGCCCGGTTTTGGCTGATATTTTGGCGGCGTGGAAACCGATCTGCTATACGGCGTTTTTATCGACTTCAGTGGCGTATACGCTGCAAATCATCGCGCAAAAATATACCGAGCCGACAATTGCTTCGCTTTTGATGAGTTTCGAATCGGTATTTGCGACTTTGGCAGGGTTTGTGATTTTGCATGAGGTTTTGACGGCACGCGAATTAATGGGTTGTGTGATTATGTTTGCAGCGGTAATTTTGGCGCAGATACCGCAGAAATATTTTACGAGAAAAAGGATATAAAAAATCCCTTCGTTTCATACGGAGGGATTTTTAAGTGCGCTGGATAAAAAAATAAGCAGATTCGGGAATCTGCTTAAAAAATGTTAATCGAGGTGACTGGACTCGAACCAGCGGCATCTACGTCCCGAACGTAGCACTCTACCAAACTGAGCTACACCTCG
>QAKL01000022.1 GCA_003343815.1 Clostridiales bacterium | reverse complement strand
TCAAATAGCGGTCGATGAATTTACCCCACTCCTCTTTGACGCTTTGGCTTACTTTAGCGAAGCCATAGCCCGGCAGATCGACAAAGTAAAACTGATTAGTGTTAATCCGATAGAAATTCAACGTCTGTGTTTTACCGGGCTTGCTGCTGGTGCGAGCTAAATTGCGGCGGTTGATAAATTTGTTGATTAACGATGACTTGCCGACATTACTGCGCCCCGCCAAAGCGATTTGCGGCAGATTGTCTGTCGGATATTGCTTGGGGCTGACGGCGCTGATGATAAATTCCGCATTTTTGATAATCATTTCTGCTCGCTCCCCTCCGCAGCTAACGCCCAATCCAGTACTTCTGTGATATTATCCGCCAAATGAATCGTCATTTCTTTGCGGATCTCCGCAGGGATTTCCTCCATGTCCTTTTTATTGTCGATCGGGATGATGATTTCGCGGCTGCCAGCGCGGTATGCCGCCAATGATTTCTCCTTTAACCCGCCAATCGGCAAAACTTTCCCGCGCAAAGTCATCTCGCCTGTCATCGCGATATCGCGTCTGACCGCACGTTTCGTCAGCGCCGAAACCATCGCCGTGACCAAAGTCACGCCAGCAGACGGTCCGTCTTTAGGGACGGCACCCTCCGGCGCGTGGATATGCACATCGATTTTTTCATAAAAATCTTTTTCCAAACCCAGCTTATCCCAGATACTGCGGATATAGCTTAGCGACATCTGCGCTGATTCTTTCATCACATCGCCTAATTGTCCTGTAAGCAGCAAATTGCCCTTGCCCGGTAAAATTGAAACCTCGATCGGCAGTAATTCGCCTCCTGCCGCCGTCCACGCCATGCCTGTCGCTACGCCGATTTCGTCCTTATCTAAAAGCTCACTGTGCGTATAGCGCGGCACGCCTAAATATTTCGCCAAATTATCCGCCGTGATGCGCGCGGATTTTTTCTTGCCGGAGGCGATATCCATTGCCGTGCGGCGGCAAAGCGCGCCTAATTTGCGCTCCAATCCGCGCACGCCTGCCTCTCTGGTGTAATTTTGGATGATTTTCATGATCGCCTCATCCGTTATCGAGATCTGGCGTTTAGTCAGTCCGTTTTCCTCGACCTGCTTGCCCCACAGATGACGGCGCGCGATCTGTAATTTTTCCGCCTCCGTATAGCTCGAAAGCTCGATGATTTCCATCCGGTCAAGCAGCGGCTCGGGGATATCCTGCAAAGAATTAGCCGTCGTTAAAAACAACACTTTCGATAAATCAAAGGGCGCTTCGATAAAATGATCACTGAACGTTTTATTTTGCTCCGGATCCAAAACCTCGAGCAGCGCCGCTGCCGGATCGCCGCGGAAATCGCTCGCCATTTTATCAATCTCGTCAAACAAAAATAACGGATTAGCGGATTTCGCCTCGCACAAGCCCCTGATAATGCGCCCAGGCATCGCGCCGATATAAGTACGGCGATGACCGCGGATTTCTGCCTCATCGCGCACGCCGCCTAAGGACATGCGCACAAAATTTTTATTTAGCGCGTCTGCCACCGAGCGTGCCAGCGACGTTTTGCCCACGCCGGGAGGTCCGACCAAGCAAATAATAGGGCCTTTGCTGTCTTCTTTCAGCTGGCGCACCGCCAAAAACTCCAATATGCGCTCCTTGACTTTTTCCAAACCGTAATGATCGCGATCCAGAATCTTCTGCGCGTTATTGATATTTTCCTCATCTTTGGTATAAATGCCCCACGGCAGATCCAGCACCCAATCCAAATAATTGCGGATCACCGCATAATCCGGCGAAGCCACCATCGTGCGGTTTAAACGCTTGACTTCCTTGTGCAGCTTTTCCTCGACCTCGGGCGGTAGATCCAGCTGCGCGATTTTTTCGTTGATCTCCTGGATTTCGACAGTTTTGTCCTCGCTGTCGCCCAGTTCCTCGTTAATTACCTTGATTTTTTCGCGCAGGTAATACTCCTGTTGACCTTTGTCGATGCTCTCTTTGACCTTTTGGTTAATACGGTTTTCTAATTCCGCCAATTTTTCCGCACGCACAAAATAGGCTAACAACAATTCCAATTTTTCGCTCAAACTGTCGGCGGCAAAAATCGCGTATTTTTCCTCCACCGTCGCGAAAATCAAATTAGCGATCAAGCCGATTTTGATTGGGATATCTGCCGCGTTTAATGCTTGGCGCGCCTGCTCTTTGCTAATTTTGGCGTTTAAACGGCTGTAATGCTCAAAATAACTTTCGACCGAGGCCATCGCCGGCGCGATGATCTCGACATCCTCGCCCTCATCCTCAAACGCCGGCTGATAGACGATCTCGATATACGGCTCAAAGCTCAAATATTCCTTGGCCTGCACCTTTTCCAAGCCTTTCACCGTGATGCGCATCCCGCCGCCCGGCAGATAAATCACCTTTTTAATCTCCGCCAAAAGCCCATAGTAATACAAATCGCTCTGCAAAGGCTTTTCGACTGCCATGTCCTTTTGCGTCACCAAAATGACGCGGTTATCGTCCTTTAAAGCCTGCTCAATCGCGTTTATCGACTGATCGCGGCCGATCTCCAGATTAAATTCGCTATAGACAAAGCCTACCGCGCCGCGCATCGCGATCGCCGGATAGACATTTTTTTCAAAATTATCGACGATTTCCGCGTCTGTCTCCGCAGATGAAAAATCATCGTTCAAATTCATTTCTTCCTTCATTTACCGCACCTCTGCTCTCGCTTAATTTACGGGGCAAAAATAAGCCTAAAGCCCCTAAGTATAATAACTATAGTATAAAGAAATTAAGCGTATTTTGCAAGGTGTTTATTTGAAGAAATTTTAATCCCAATAATTTTCTCCTTATCTGGCCGCTCTCTGCAGACTTTCGCAGCTTTTGGGATTCTCATTTTCCGCCTCTATAAAAGCGATATCAAATACCTCCTGCACATGGCTCACCGCGATAATTTCGATCGGCAAATTGTTAAAATTGCTCTGGTAATTATCCAGCGGAATAATTACTCTCTTTAAGCCCATCTGAATAGCCGCCTGGATTTTATCGCTCACGCCGCCCACGGGTTTCACTTTGCCGGTGATAGCGATCTCCCCGGTCATCGCCAGATAATTATCCACCGGCAGATTATTAATCGCCGAATAAAGCGCCACCGCCATCGTCACCCCTGCCGAGGGACCGTCGATAGGCATCCCTCCCGGGAAATTGAGGTGGATTTCATATTCATCAGGTCTGACATCGTAAAACTTTTCCAAAACCGTGAGGACATTTTCCGCCGAGCTTTTCGCCATGCTTTTGCGGTAAAGAGACTGAGTTTGTCCTTTCAGTTCTTCCTCCTCCACAATCCCTGTAATCGTTAAACTCCCGCGTCCTTTAGCTGTTTTAAGCGCCTGCGCCTCAACCTCGGTCACAATCCCGATGCGGCTTTGTGCTACTGCCAAACCGTTTACCACTCCTATTTCAGGCGCAGCGAGCGGTTTTTTCTGGAGACGCGGCGTATATTTACCGCTGTTAATCACCCACTCGATATCCGCTCTCGTGATCTCATGCCGCGCCTCCACCAGCGCCAGTCCTGCGGCGATCTGGATCATATTGACCGCGTCGCGCCCATTGGAAGCATAGCCACCTACCAATCTAACAGCTTCCTTTTCTGCCGGAAACCCGGCATTTTCCGCAGCGTCGGCAGCAATTTTTTCCACCTCTGGCGGCAAGAGTGCCCGAAAATATATTTCCAAGCAGCGTGAGCGGATCGCCGCCGGGATTTCCTCCGGCTGGCGCGTCGTTGCCCCGACCAAGCGAAAATCCGCCGGCAAACCATTATCAAAAATATCCTTGATATAGTTCGGGACATTAGCGTCGTCGGGATTGTAATAGGCACTCTCAAGCATAACCAAGCGATCCTCCAAAACTTTCAATAGTTTATTGATCTGCATCGGGTGCAGCTCGCCGATCTCGTCGATGTATAAAATGCCGCCGTGCGCCTTGCTCACCGCTCCAGGCTTGGGCTGGGGGATGCCTGCCGGTCCCATCGCGCCTGCTCCCTGATATATCGGGTCATGCACACTGCCGATCAACGGATCAGCGATCCCTCGTTCGTCAAAGCGCGAGGTCGCGCCGTCCACCTCAATAAATTTTGCATCTGCCAAAAAAGGCGAATACGGGCTTTTCTTTGCTTCATCCATCACCAATCGCGCCGCTGTGGTTTTACCCACACCGGGAGGACCGTAAATTATGACATGCTGCGGATTAGGCCCGCATAGCGCCGCCTTGAGCGCCTTGATCCCCTCCTCCTGCCCGATGATGTCGGAAAATTTCTGCGGGCGAATTTTCGCCGTCAACGGCTCGCTTAAAGAAATCTTACGCATTTTTGCCAATTTTTCATTTTCCCTACGCGAATTTTTCGCCACCGCCACCTTGCTGCCCTGCTGAGACTGCAAAAGATTTAAAAAATACACTCCGATGATAATTGCAAAAAATATCTGCAAAAATCCCAGTGCGCTCATATTATCCATTCACTCCACTCCTTTAGCTTGATATGGGTATTATGAGCTCAAAGGAAAATTTTTATGAAACTTTTCATGAAAAAAACTGTGAGCCTAAGCTCACAGTTTTTTATAATAATTGTTCGCGGGCTAATGCGTTGCCCATTTTTTGCGTACCCAAAAGCCATAGCAAGTCGTCGTTTTGCAAAATCATATTGCTTGACGGATCGACTATCGGATACAAATTGCGCTCGATCCCGATAAGAAAGCCGAACCATTCGTTTTTGATCGGCGATTCTTTGATATTGCAGCCGTTTAGGGCAGAGTCTTTCTGCACTGTGACCGCACAGCACAAAAGCTGCTGATCGGCAGGCAGATCCTCCTGCGTCGCGATAAAACTACGCAAAGTTTCTCTTTCCCCCACTTGCGCAAAGTTACCGCTGTTTTGCCCGAAAAGCACGAAATTATCCAGCGTTTTTTCCTCGCCCAGCACACACAAAATATCTCCCGCGGTAATTTTCGCCGCGCTTTGCGGGATATTGCTGATTTTTTTGCCGTGAGTGATGCGGATAATCTTCACATGCCAGATATTGCCCCAGTTAAGCTCATTTAAGCTTTTCTCGGCAATTTCTGCGTCCTCCGCGACCTTGATTTTGCTCACATAAAGCTGCTCGTCTAACCAACTGTGCCCGACAGAGTTACTGTCTTTGAGATTTTCATTAAGCTGACGCTCGTTAAAGTTAGCCAAAAAGTTCGCCTCGATTTTCAAATACTGCCCGCTCAGGCGATCGGAATGCGCCGCGAAATAAATCGCCGGCA
>QAKL01000002.1 GCA_003343815.1 Clostridiales bacterium | reverse complement strand
CCTGGTGCAATAGGGGCGGTTAAGATGAAAAAGCTTTTTGGCATCGCTTGCGTGCTGTTTTGTTTTTTAAATTTTTCTATCGCGGCTTATGCGGAAACGGCGGTGGATACCTCTGCAGTAGACGCTCTTTTGGCTGAGATCGACGCACAGTACGAGGAGTATTTCGGCTGGAATTACTTTTCAAATCTCTGGCAGGGTAATGCTGACGTAAATATGGCAGATATAGTAACGGCCATTTTGGAGCTTATCAGAGGAGAAATCAGGCTGAATTTTTCATTTTTGGGTAAGTTGCTGTTTTTAGCGATATTATCGGCGATTTTAGGGACGCTTGAAGAGGCGTTTGGCGAAAGTATCGGCAAAATGGCGCGTTTGGTGGTGTTTTTTCTTGCAGCGCTTTTGGTAATAGAGGAGACAAAATATTTGTGGAGTGTGGCAAATAAGGCAGGCGAGGATTTAATTGCGATCATGGATGCGTTGTTGCCGATTCAGCTGGTTTTGATGTTAGCGGCGGGTGGTGCGGCGACAGCAGGAGTATTGCAGCCGTTATTTTTTTGGAGTATTAATGTAATCGGTAATTTAGCGAAAAATATGCTTTTGCCGGGCATCTTTTTTTGTTTGATTTTAGCGATAGTAAATGCCATGAGCGAGAAATACAGACTCGAAAAGCTGCAAAAGCTTTTAAAAAAAGTGATTTTAAGCGTCTTTGGCGGGATCAACAGCCTATTTTTGCTGATAATCACTTTAAGCGGCACCTCGGCGGCGGTGGGGGACAGTTTCGGCTTGCGCTCGCTGAGATATTTAGCCGGAAATTTTATCCCGGTGGTAGGCTCATTTGCAGCCGATACCGCGCAAATGGCGGCAGGCGGCGCGATTTTTCTCAAAAACGGTGTAGGATTTATCGGGATGTTCGTTATCATTTGGGTGGCGTTTCTGCCGGGGATAAAAATTTTGCTTGCAGGCTGGGGCATGAAATTAGTCGCGGCTTTAATTGAGCCTTTGGGCGAAAAGATGCTTTGCGAGATGTTTCAAAATGTCGGTGAATGTGTGATTTTGCTTTTTTGGGCGGTGGCGCTGATGGGGCTGGTGTTTTTCTTGAGCATGGTAATTTTGACGGCGCTTGCGCAAATGATTTTTATGCTGCGCTAAAAGGAGATAATGATGAAAGAACTTTTGATCAACGTCACGGTGATTATTTTTTTGACGACAGTTATGGATCTGCTTTTGCCTAAAAGCAACATGAAAGCTTTTATCCGCATGGCGATGGGGCTTTTTATCATTGTGACGATTTTAAGTCCGATTTTGGATTTGCTGCAAAAGGACGCTTGGCTTGATAGTTGGATTCTGACGGATAATTTAACTTATGACAGCGAAAGCGTCATGGCAGCAGGCGAGGATTTAAAGGCGCAGAATGAAACAAGGGTTTTAGAGGAATATAAGCTAAAATTAGAGCGGCAGATAAATGGATTGGTTTATTTGGCAGACGATGTCACAGACTGCCGCACTGAGGTCGAGCTGAGCATGGAGGAGCGCTTGGGCGAAGTGGGTAAAATCAAGAAAGTGCGAATTTATTTGAAAGATGCGTCGGCAAGTGGAGAGGTCGCGGCGAAAGTAAAAAAGATGATTTGTGCGTATTATGATTTGAACGAGCATCTGGTGGAGGTGCAGACAGAGTGAAAAGGCTTTCGGAGATGAAGATAAGTGGTGGGCAGAAACGCTATATCGGTTTATTGCTGGGCTTGACTTTTTTAGGGATACTGCTTTTAAGCATAGGCGGGGAGAATAGCAGTGAAAGCCCACCTCCGATTACAACTACCGAAACGAAAACCTTGACGGCTGATGAAAAACTGGCGCAAATTCTCTCCCAAGTAGAGGGCGCAGGACAAGTCGAGGTAGAGATCAGCTATAAATTAACGGAGGAAAAAAGCTATGCTACCAATCAAAAACTGCGCCGTGAGGAAAGCGACGGTGTGCTGAGCGAGGAAAGGGAGGAAACAATAGCTTTTTACAACAACGGTCAAGGCAGCGAAAGCGCGCTGGTGCTTGCCCAAAAAGAACCGGAAATCGCGGGAATTTTAATTGTAGCTGAGGGCGCGAATGATAGCGAGATCAAGCGTCAATTAGCCGAGGCGGCGGCAGTGCTATATGATATACCGCTTTATAAAGTAAGCGTATTAAAAATGAAAGGTGGAGAATTGCCATGATTGTCTTAATCAGAAAATGGATCGCTTGGCTGGCGCTTTTGCTTAGTTTGGCGGCGACGTGCGCGTATCTGGCGGCGGGGGAATTAAGCGCCGGGACGGACGAAGAGGTGACGCAGGTGATGAGTACGAATGTTACCGAAAAAGAGGAAGATATTGCACAGGAGCCGCCTGCGGAAAATACTATTCAGACAGACGTGCAAGCGCCGAGTACGGAAAATGAGCCGGCAGAAGAGACAGATGCTCAATCTAACGCTGTGGAGAAAAATGCGAAGTCGTGGGCGGAGCAAGCCGCCGAGCTCAAATGGCAGCGTAAGACACAGTTGGCGGCAGAGTATGACGAATTGCAAAATTTAGCGGCGGAAACGGCAGACAGCACTGTCCGCGCTCAGGCAGAAGAAAGGATGCTCGAAATCAAAAATGCGCAAAAGACAGCAGAGCAGGCAGAGAGTTTATTAAAATTAAAAGGCTATGAGGCGGCGGTTTTTATCGAGGGGGAGCAGATCAGCGCCCTAATCGACAAAAATCTGCCGATTGAAGATGGCATCGTAATCGCCGAGATTTTAGAGCGTACCAGCGGATTTGCCAAAGAAAATGTATTAGTCATCCCACGCTAAAAAGTACGTTTGGTTACGCCAAACGTACTTTTTTAATAATATCAATCAATAGTAGTAGCTGTCGCTATAGTAAAAGTTATCGTGGTAAAAATTATCTTTGCCGCAGCTGGAGCAGGAGTTGAGCGGATATTTCGGCTTTGGTCGGCAGAAGCTGCAGGGCGCGATGGCATCGGTGCAGAGAAGGTGGGTGTAGTTGGGCTTTAAGTTAAGCGAGCCGGTGATATAAAAAGTGTAGCTGAAGTCCGGCTTTAAACTAATCATCGGGACGGACAAAAGTGGCATGTTGCTGTGGCAGCGAAAGGCCTCCAAACTGTAATTGCCTGCGCTGATGGGGTAATAGTTGGTGATTTCCTGATAAGCGATATTGCGGGCGATGGCTAAAATGCCGTCAGAAAAGCGAAAATCCAAACACGGCTCGTCGTAGGCCAGATTGATAAAGCGGATGTAGGCTTTGTTGGCTCCGGGGGAGCATTTTAAGCCGTCGGGGGTGACAAAAAGATTAATATTCGGCGAGCCGGAAGCAATCAAGGTATTAAAGCTGTTTTCAGGAAAATAAGCATAGGAGTTGTAACTGGGGCAATGAGCTGACGAATCGCAGATGATGATGCTGTGACTGCCGTAGTCGATGTCGTAGTATTGGCTCAAAGTATTGGGCAGGCAGTTTTTCCATAGGGGCTGATTGCTGCACCAAGCGTCCATGGAGCAGGGAGAAGCCTGCATAAAGCGGATTTTACTGGACAAAGACAAAACCTCCTTTAAAGGTGATAAGCTTATTGTTTATATATGCATTTTTACAAAAAATGTGCGCTTAAAATGGGCAATAATTAAAAAAATTACTAAAAAATTCGCGAAAAGCCCTTTCCTAAATTTGAAAGATGTAGTATTATATATCTAACGATTGAAATATTAGCGGAGGTGTCGAAATGGCGCAAAACAGCTTTAGCAAAAAAATATGCCATGAATTATTATTATTTGAAGACTACCTGCATTCGTGCAAAAATGCCCCCTTGCAGAAAGATAAAATTATTGTTGATAAAGAGAAAACTTTGGAAATCATTGAGACTTTGCGCTCGTATCACTGCGCTGATCGTGACGGCCGCCAAAACGACAGCGAGGCTCCCGAGGTCATGACCTTTGTCAAAGCCGATATGCCCGAAGTACCGCGCGTGAAAAATAAAAAGGAGTTCGATAAAGCAGTAGCGGATTTGAATAAGGAATTGGAGCAGAAACGCGCCGAGGCCTATGCGGCTTTAAATGAGGAAATGGCGCAGAAACGCAAAGAAGAGGAAGAAAAATTATTAACCAAAGTTAAAAACGCGCAAAAGATTGCTGATCAAGCATTGACGCAGAGTACGGCAGCTCCTAAAATTGAACCGAAATCCCCAACCTTACCCATGCCTGAGAAAAATCCGAAAATTACCGCAAACGACGAAGAGGCGAAACGCATCATTAATGAGGCGCAGATCAAGGCGGATTATATGCTTAGTCAAGCCGAAACCAAGGCGTATATGAAGCAGGAGGAAGTAGACAAGCTTTTGAGCGCGAAAATTGCCGAAGCGGAGAAAAAGGCAGAGGAGATTATCCAAAATGCGCACGATGAAGCCGATGGTATCATGGCAGAGGTCGAGCAAAGAGCGGCTGATATGACGGCGGCGGGATTAAAGAAAGCGGCGGATTTTGTCGAGCAGGCAGAGCATATTTATAAGCAGCAGTTAGAGGTGCTCCATAATGACCGCGAGGATATCGTGAATATTTTAAAACAGTTCGATAATGACGGTGAAGAATAATGAGCAAATGCGACACTTGCGTCTATTTCGACTATGATGAAATTGAGGATTATTACTACTGCATGTTTGATTTAGACGAAGATGAAATGGTTGATTTTTTAAGCGATAATACAGGGTCCTGCCCGTATTACCGCTACGGATATGAGTACGAGCTGGCGCATAAGCAGGGCTCGTAAAAAAGACCTGTTTTCTTTATGAAAACAGGTCTTTTAGTGTAATTATTTTTTCATCAAATGAGCACCGCTCTGCCAAGCAGTACCGATTTTTTCGCCAATCGCATAATAACCGCTTTGAAATTGGTCGAAGACAAAAGCATTAAGCTTACTTGGATCGACGCTGCCTTTTTCGTCAACCACAGCTTCATCAGCCAAAACGCCGATGATTTCGCCTAAGACATGGTGACCGTAAATTTCGGTTTTATCTTCTACTACTTTGCATTCCAAAGTAAGAGGAAATTCTTCGATGATCGGAGCGTCGATTTTTTGGCTTTTTGTAGCAGTTAAGCCGCTGCGCTCGAATTTATCGCTCATAGTATTGCCGCTGGCGATTCCAAAAAAATCTGCTGCTTCGAGATGTGCAGTGTCGGCGATGCTGATGGTAAAAGCACCTCTTTTTTTGATATTTTTCGAGGTTTTATGCTCCTCGTCAATATTGAGTGAAACCATATTTTCGGCACAAATGCCGCCCCAAGCCATGTTCATGACATCGACTGAGCCGTCGTCGTTATAAGTAGCAATCATTAAAACTGGCATGGGAAACAGATAGGGTTTTACTGCTAATTCTTTCTTCATAAAGAACACCATCCTATAATATTATTGACAATATGTTGTCATCTGCTATAATTATAGCAAGCACAGATAAAAATACAAGTACTG
>QAKL01000047.1:26042-33061 GCA_003343815.1 Clostridiales bacterium | reverse complement strand
AGTGCTAAAGTCGCGCGGGCAATCAAAAACGAGGGACAGAGTTTAAATGAGCTCAAACGCAAATTTCCTCAAGCAGAGGAAATTTTGGCGCTCTTACGCAAGCGCGGATTGGTTAAAGTAGGTATAAAGTCGCGCGAGAGCGAGCGTGAGGGCGAGTATTTGTATGAGGCTTTGATCAGCCGCGAGGAGCTATCAAGCGAGGACGTGCAAAAAAAGCTGAGTCGCGCGCCCAAGCAGGAGGAAATGCTGCGCTTTTTAGTCTTAAACGGCGCTGATATAGGGCGTAATCTGCGCGTTTTTTGGGCTAATTACCGTGCGCTGGCTAATGCTTTAGTTGCAAAGGGCTTAGTGCGCAGGACGGCTTTGAGTAAAACAGAGGCTAATTTCAAAGAAAGCGTGTTTAATAATGACACCAAGTTTATTTTAAACGAGGAGCAGGAGCGAGCGTTTCTGACGATACGCGCGAAAATAGAGGCGCGCGAGCATGAAGTGTTTTTACTGCACGGGGTGACCGGCAGCGGCAAGACGGAGGTCTATCTGCGCTTAATTAAAGAAACGTTGGCGCGTGGGCGTAACGTGATTTTCATGGTTTCTGAGATAGCGCTGACGCCGCAGTTGATCGGACGGCTTAACAGTTCGCTCGAGGAGCGCATCGAGGTTTTGCATAGCGCGCTTAACGATACGGAGCGTTATTTGGCATGGCAGCGCTTGACAGACGGTGAAAGCCGCATAGTTTTGGGTGTGCGCAGCGCAGTTTTCGCTCCTGTTAAAAATTTAGGCTTAGTCATTTTGGACGAGGAGCACGAGAATACTTATAAGCAAAGCGAGCCGCCGCCGAGGTATCATGCGCGGGAGGTGGCGATTTTTCGGGCGCGGATGAATAATGCGGCAGTGGTTTTAGGCAGCGCGACACCGTCGGTGGCAAGCTACTATAAAGCGCAAACGGGTGAGTATCAGTTGCTCGAATTAAAAAAGCGCGCCCAAGCGCAGCCGTTACCTGCGGTCGAAATTGTCGATTTAGCCGAGGAGTTTCGCCATGGCAACCGCAGCATGTTCAGCGAAAAATTAAAGACAGTGATAAATGAGGCGCTGGCGAAAAAAGAGCAAATCATTTTATTTTTAAACCGCCGCGGATATGCTTCGTTTGTCCTCTGCCGCGAGTGCGGAACAGTCGTTACTTGTCCTAAATGCTCACTGCCGATGACCTATCATAAAGACCGCGATGTTTTGAAGTGTCACTATTGCGAGCAGATCATGCCGGCGCCTAAGCGCTGCCCGGTTTGTGGCAGCGGATTTATCCGCTATTTCGGCTCGGGTACGGAGCTGGTCGAAAGTGAGCTTAGGAAAATTTGGCCCGAGATCAAAACATTGCGCTTAGATTTGGACACGACCTACAAAGCGGACAGTCATCATCAAATCTTGGCGCGCTTTGCCCGCGGCGAGGCTGATGTTTTGGTCGGCACACAAATGGTCGCCAAAGGTTTGGATTTTCCCAATGTCACGGTCGTAGGTGTTTTGGCGGCAGATCAGATTTTGAATCTGCCTGATTATCAGGCGCCGGAGCGGACGTTTGCTTTGCTTACGCAGGTGGCAGGCCGCGCCGGGCGCGGAGGTAAGCCGGGCAAAGTGGTGATCCAGACGTATAATCCTGCGCATTATGCGATTACCGCTGCGGCGAAGCAGGATTATCAATATTTTTATCAAGCGGAGATCAAAAGCCGCAAGCTTTTGGAGTATCCGCCTTTCGTGAAAACGGCGAGGCTTTTGTTAAGCGATTTTGACGAAAAAAGCGCGCGTGAATCAGCTAAGACGGCGTGGGAGTATTTGCATGAACATTATCCCATCCTTGAAATCACTAACGCTATGCCCGCGCCGATCGAGCGCATCCGCGAGCGCTGGCGCTATCATATAATTTTGAAAAATAAAGATCTGACGGTGCTTTTGGAGGCAATGAGCGCACTTAGAGAAATGCTTTCAACGTCAAGAAAAAGTAAAACTTTGCGGATTATTATTGATATTGAGCCGGAAAATATTTTATAGTATAGCTGAGGAGGAATACTGATGGCTACTTATAAAGTTTTGGATAGAGAGGATCCTGTTTTGCGCAAAATAAGCAAAGAGGTTCCGAAAATCACCCCTAATGTTTTAAAATTAATTAATAATATGTTGGAAACGATGTATGAGTATAACGGTGTAGGTTTAGCTGCGCCGCAGGTGGGCGTTTTAAAGAGGATCATCGTCGTGGATATCGGCGAGGGACCGATTGCTTTGATCAATCCGGAAATTTTGGAGCGCGATGGCTCCCAAGTAGGGCAGGAGGGTTGCTTGAGCTGCCCTGATATGTGGGGCGATGTCGATCGGGCGAAGCATATCAAAATTAAAGGGATTACGCCTAAAGGCGAGGAAGTAACTTTTGAGGCTGATGATTATTTAGCCCGGGCTTTGCAGCATGAATGCGATCATTTGGACGGAGTATTGTTTATCGATAAAGTGCAGAAACTAAAGGTGAGAAGAAGGTAGATTTATGCGCATAGTATTTATGGGAACGCCGAATTTTGCGGCAGAGGTGCTGGAGGCATTGGTCAAAGCAGGGCATGAGATCGCTTTAGCCGTGACGCAGCCGGATAAACCGAAAGGCCGCGGACAGAAAATGGTAGCGCCTGCGGTTAAGCTGAAGGCACAGGAATTAAATATCGAAGTAGCGCAGCCCCAAAGCGCCAAGGACGCGGAATTTTTTGCGCTTTTGCAGGATAAAGCGCCGGAGGTGATCGTGGTTGCCGCCTATGGTAAACTTTTGCCGAAAAATGTTCTTGATTTGCCCGGGTACGGCTGCCTGAATGTCCATGCCTCGCTTTTGCCGCGCTATCGCGGAGCGGCGCCGATTCAGCGGGTGTTGATGAACGGCGAGGAGAAAACCGGCGTGACAATTATGCTGATGGATGTCGGCATGGATACAGGAAAAATGCTCGCCAAGGCAGAATTAAAGATCGAGCCCGAGGATAACTCCGGCACATTGTTTGCCAAATTAGCAAAAGTGGGCGCTGATTTGCTCATTCATACGCTGCCTAAATGGGTTAATGGCGAGATCACAGCCGTAGAGCAAAATGAGGCAGAGGCGACTTATGCGCCGATGCTCAAAAAAGAGGAAGAGCTGATTGACTGGCAAAATGATGCTGAAAAAATCAGTTGGCAAATCCGCGGCTTGGCACCGGAAATTTACGCCTATACTTATTTCCGCGGCAAACGCCTAAAAATCGGCGAGTGCGAAGTAGTAAAGACCGATTTTGCCGAGAAAGCAGGCACGATCGTCCGAGCTGATAAGAAAAGCTTAGTTGTGGCTTGCGCTAGCGGCGCGTTAAAATTATTAGCTGTACAGCCTGAGGGCAAAAAAATGCAGCGTGCAAGTGATTTTTTAAACGGCAACAGCCTAAGTGCGGGAGAAGTACTGGGTGAGCAAGATGGAAAGTGACGGCAAAAAACGAATTTTTCTGAGCTTGGTTTTAGGCGCAGGGGTGCTATATGCGCTTGTCTTTTTAGCGGTTTGGTTTGTGATCAGTTTGGATTCGCCTGTGCTCAATCGCATTTTAACGGCGGCATTTTTGAGCGCGGCGGTGATTTGCATTTTAATAGCAGCGGGCGGGATGTTCTTTTTGGTGCTAAGTTTGTTAAAGGTCAATCTGCCGCCGAAATTAAGCTTGATTTCACGCGATTTGGTGGATTTTTTTTCGCCTGCGGTTTTTCGCTTGGCGAAAGCGGTCGGTATTTCCGAAGAAGCAGTGAGTGATTCGTATATTAAACTGATTAATCAGCTTAATTCGCAGGCTAATGTGCATTATAAGCCTGAAGAAGTGCTCATATTGGTGCCGCATTGCCTGCAAAAGGCAGACTGCCCGTATAAAATCACGGTGGATGTGCACAATTGTCATCGCTGTGGGCGCTGCAGCATTAACGGGCTTTTGGCGATTTCTGAGGAGCGTGGCGTGAAATTGGCGGTAGCTAGCGGCGGGACTTTTGCCCGTAAAGCGATCAAAGACCAAAAGCCGAAAGCTGTAGTGGCGATAGCCTGCTATCGCGATTTATTCAGCGGGATGCGCGATATGAAAAAAGTGCCGATTATCGGCGTTTTAAACGAGCGGCCGAACGGACCTTGCTATAATACGACTGTCCAATTGTGCCGTGTCAATCAGGCACTGGATTGCTTTTTGCAAAAGGCGGAGGACAGCGTGTGAATAAATTTTAGAAAGACAAAATAAAAGGAGGAAGGCGCTATGATATTTTGGGATCCGACGATGGTTTTATTAATCCCGGCCATGATTTTGGCTATGTATGCGCAGATGAAAGTCAACAGCACCTATCATCATTATTCACAAATAGCCTCACAAAGGGGCATGACTGGAGCAGATGTGGCGCGCTATATTTTAAATAAAAACGGGCTTTACGATATCCCTATCGAGAGAGTACAGGGGCAGCTGAGCGATCATTATGATCCGCGCAGCCGCGTGGTGAGATTGTCCCAGGGGGTATATGACAGCACGTCGATTGCGGCTTTGGGTGTGGCGGCGCATGAGGTAGGTCATGCTATCCAGCATGATACAGGCTACATGCCGCTTTATATCCGCAATACGATTATCCCGATTACCCAGATCGGCTCGTATGTATCTATTCCGCTTTTAATTTTAGGTATCTTGGTCAGCTCGCCGCGTTTGGTGGAATTGGGCATTTTGCTTTTTACGGCGATTGTCTTTTTCCAGCTGATTACCTTGCCGGTAGAGTTTAACGCCAGCCGCCGCGCAGTAGCGGTTTTAGGTGATGAGGCGATATTGACGGCGGATGAATTGGTCGGCACGAAAAAGGTTTTAAGTGCGGCGGCTTTGACGTATGTCGCGGCCGCGGTGACGGCAGTATTCCAGCTTTTGCGCCTGCTTATCATTTCCGGAGTATTAGGGGGCAGAGATGACTAAGGATCGCGCCCGCTCTTTGGCGGCAGAGGTTATTTATCAAGTATTGGAGGAAGGGGCTTTTGCTAATCTTTGTTTAGATAAAGCCCTTTTTGCATGTAGAGAATTGAGCGTCCGCGACCGCGGATTTGCGACGGAGTTAGTCTACGGCACAATTCGTCAAAAGGGCGCTTTGGACTGGTGTCTTGATCAGTTTGCTAAGACGAAAACGGCGAAAATGGATCCGTGGCTGAGGACTATACTGCGTCTGAGCGCCTATCAGATGCTATATCTGGATAAGGTGCCGGTGAGCGCGGCGATCAACGAGGGTGTGGAGCTGGCGAAACACTATGCGCCTAAAGGTGCCGCAGGCTTTGCCAATGCCGTTTTGCGCGCGCTTGATCAGGGGCGCGGTAAAATCAAATATCCCGACAAGGGCAAAAATCCCGCGGGCTTTATGGCGGCGAAATATTCCTATCCGCAGTGGATAGTCGAGGGGTGGATAAAAATTTACGGCCGTAAAAATACGGAGAAAATGTGCGCCTATTTTAACGAGCCATCGAAGCTCTGGATCCGCGCTAATTCACTCAAAATTACCCGCGAGGAATTAAAAGAGGAATTGAGCGAGCAGGGAGTCGAAACGCGGGAGAGCATTTATGCGCCGCTGGGCTTGGAAATCTTAAACGAAGTTAATTTGCGCACGCTTACGGCGTTTCAAAAGGGGCATTTTTTGGTGCAGGACGAAAGCTCGATGATTTTGGGCACGGTGAGCGGAGTGCGCCCGGGGATGCGCGTGCTTGATGTCTGCGCAGCTCCAGGCGGCAAGACGACGCATTTAGCACAATTGATGGAAAATAGAGGCGAGATCATCGCCTGCGATATCCATGAGCACCGACTGGAATTAATCAAAGAAAATGCCGATAAATTGGGCGCAAATATTATCCGGACGCGTTTGCAGGATGGCTGTGAATTGAGCAAAAATTTCGGCGCGGAGTTTGATTTGGTGCTTTTGGACGCGCCGTGTTCGGGTTTGGGTGTCTTAGGGCGCAGAGCGGATCTGCGCTGGAATAAACGCCGCGGCGATATCGTCGAGTTAGCGGCGCTGCAAAAAGAATTGCTTGCGCAGGCGCAAAGCACCGTAAAACCAGGGGGCACGCTTATTTACAGCACATGTACGACCACGGTGGAAGAGGATGAAAAGAACGTCGAGTGGTTTTTGGAAAATTACGAAGACTTTACGTTGGATAAGCGCCTGCCGTGGACGGATGAAACCGGAGAAAATGTCGGCTCCTACAAGCTTTCGCCCTTAAAAGAGGGTACAGACGGATTTTTTATCGCTATTTTTAAGCGGGGTGAGAATTGATGATTGATAGTAATTTACGCTCGCTGAACGAGGAGGAAATGGCGCACGTAGTGAAAGAAATGAAAGCGCAGCGCTTTCGCGCCAAGCAGCTTTTCGAATGGGTGCACGGTAAAAACGTGACCGAGTTTGCGGAAATGAGCAATTTGGGCAAAAATTTTCTGGCAGATTTAAGTAAAAATTATGATTTGGGTCATAATAAAATTATTAAGCGCCAAGTGTCGGCAGACGGCACGGAGAAATATCTGCTCGAGTTAAGCGACGGTGAGGCGGTGGAGTGTGTGCTGATGCGCTATCGCGGCGATTTCAGCAAAAAGCGCAATACTATTTGCGTTTCCTCGCAAGTGGGCTGCGCGATGGGCTGCACTTTTTGCGCGACCGGGCAAAGCGGTTTTGTGCGCAATCTCTCGGCAGGCGAAATCGTCGGGCAGATTTACGAGGTCAATCATCTTTTGGCAACAGAGGGCGCGGAAAGTATCGGCAATGTCGTTTTTATGGGGATGGGAGAACCTTTCTTAAACTGGGACAATGTTTATAAGGCGATCAAGCTTTTGAATGATAAGAACGGGCAGAATATCGGCATCCGCCGCATCAGCTTATCGACCTGCGGGATAGCCGAGGGGATCAGAAAGTTAGCGGATAGCGGCTTGGATATTACTTTGGCGGTGTCGCTGCATGCGGCTACCGATTCCGAGCGCAGCAAGATTATGCCGATCAATGAG
>QAKL01000047.1:0-23130 GCA_003343815.1 Clostridiales bacterium | reverse complement strand
GGCACGCTTATTTACAGCACATGTACGACCACGGTGGAAGAGGATGAAAAGAACGTCGAGTGGTTTTTGGAAAATTACGAAGACTTTACGTTGGATAAGCGCCTGCCGTGGACGGATGAAACCGGAGAAAATGTCGGCTCCTACAAGCTTTCGCCCTTAAAAGAGGGTACAGACGGATTTTTTATCGCTATTTTTAAGCGGGGTGAGAATTGATGATTGATAGTAATTTACGCTCGCTGAACGAGGAGGAAATGGCGCACGTAGTGAAAGAAATGAAAGCGCAGCGCTTTCGCGCCAAGCAGCTTTTCGAATGGGTGCACGGTAAAAACGTGACCGAGTTTGCGGAAATGAGCAATTTGGGCAAAAATTTTCTGGCAGATTTAAGTAAAAATTATGATTTGGGTCATAATAAAATTATTAAGCGCCAAGTGTCGGCAGACGGCACGGAGAAATATCTGCTCGAGTTAAGCGACGGTGAGGCGGTGGAGTGTGTGCTGATGCGCTATCGCGGCGATTTCAGCAAAAAGCGCAATACTATTTGCGTTTCCTCGCAAGTGGGCTGCGCGATGGGCTGCACTTTTTGCGCGACCGGGCAAAGCGGTTTTGTGCGCAATCTCTCGGCAGGCGAAATCGTCGGGCAGATTTACGAGGTCAATCATCTTTTGGCAACAGAGGGCGCGGAAAGTATCGGCAATGTCGTTTTTATGGGGATGGGAGAACCTTTCTTAAACTGGGACAATGTTTATAAGGCGATCAAGCTTTTGAATGATAAGAACGGGCAGAATATCGGCATCCGCCGCATCAGCTTATCGACCTGCGGGATAGCCGAGGGGATCAGAAAGTTAGCGGATAGCGGCTTGGATATTACTTTGGCGGTGTCGCTGCATGCGGCTACCGATTCCGAGCGCAGCAAGATTATGCCGATCAATGAGAGAATCCCTTTAGGCGAATTGATGGCGGCGTGCAGTTATTATCAAAAGAAAGCGAAGAAACGCATTACTTTTGAGTATGCTTTGATGGCAGGTAAAAACGACAGTGCGGGCAATATTATGGAGCTAAAGAATCTCTTGAAAGAATTGGATTGCCATGTGAATATTATCCCGGTTAATCCGGTGGCGGATACGAAAAGTATCTTTCGCCCGGAGAAAAAAGCCGTCAGCGATTTTGCCAAGGCTTTGAAAAAAGCAGGCATCAACTGCTCGGTGCGCGAGGAGAAAGGGCTAGATATCGACGGCGCTTGCGGGCAATTGCGCGGCAAAATAGCGAAAAAGGGGTTATTTTAAATATAGCCGCGGCATATAATCTCCCGAGGTGATTATTATGCCGATTTTGCTTTTGGGCGGACTTATCCTTATTTTAATTGGCGCGGAGTTATTTACCAATGCGGCAGAGTGGCTGAGCAGGAGGCTCAATTTATCAAGCACGGTGACTGGTAATATTTTGGCGGCGGTGGGGACGGCTCTGCCGGAGTCTGTTATCCCTATCGTGGCT
This sequence comes from Clostridiales bacterium, assembly GCA_003343815.1. GTDB lineage: Bacteria > Bacillota > Peptococcia > Peptococcales > Peptococcaceae > QAKL01. Next base: position 21,639 of record QAKL01000047.1, on the reverse strand, counting down.
TTATATCGGGGCGGACAAATGGAAATTGCTTCAGGTGCGGTGTTCGGTGCGCCTTTTATGTTAGGGACACTGGCATTTGCTTTGTGCGGATTGACAGCCATTCTCTGCTCCCGCCGGGTTATAAAAGTAGATAAAAAGCAGTTTTCTTTTGAGTTAAGCTACATTTTGCTTATGTTTGCGGTGTTTTTTATTTCCTGCTTGGGCGGGGCGCGCTTGGAAAGAATTGCGGCGGTATTTTTATTAGGAGCGTACGGTTATTATGTCTGGCGGATGTGCCGCACAAAAAATGTGCGCAGTACGGAGTATCTCCGTCCGCTTTATCTGAGCCGTAATGGCGCGCGCTTTTGGCTGATTATCATGCAGCTTGTTTTAGGGCTCGCAATGATTTTGGGCGGAGCGGAGTTTTTTATCCTGGGTATAGCCGAAGCGACCGAGTATTTTGGCGTAAGCGCGCTGGTATTAAGCCTGATTTTAGCGCCGATCGCCACGGAGCTGCCTGAAAAATTCAACAGTGTGATTTGGATTTTGCAGGGCAAAGATGATTTGGCGCTCGGCAATATTACTGGAGCGCTGGTATTTCAGTGTACGGTGATCCCGGGGCTTATTATGTTAAAGACTACGCTGGATATAGATTTAGCGGCGATATACAGTGCGGTAATTTTGGTCTTATCCTTAGGCGGGATTTATTTGTGCGGGGTGAGAAAAGATAAAGTTTACGCGATAGTCCTTTTGGGTGGATTTTTTTGGTATGGGTGCTTTATAGCGCTGCTTTTTTGGAGTATTATATGAAAATAAGGTGATCATGATGGATAATGCGACTCATGCTTTATTGGGAGCCTGCGGGGGAATTGTAGTTGGAGATATAGCGGGGGCAAGTGTCTGGAGCATGGCTTTGTGCGGGGCTTTGGCGGGGCAAATGCCTGATTTGGACATCATTTCGAGCCGTGGCAGCGACATTTATTATATGCTGCACCATCGCGGGGTGAGCCATGGGGTGTTTATGCTGCCTATCGAGGCCTTATTTTTTGCGGGCATAGTGTGGTTTTTCTTTAAGCAGCCGTTTTGGGTGACTTTTTGGACGGCGATGGCAGCGCTTTTGTTACATATTTTTACGGATGTCTTTAATTCCTACGGCACGAAAATACTTTGGCCCTTGAGCCAAAAGCGCTATGCGTGGGATCTTTTGGAGGTCTGCGACGTTTATCTGCTAATAGTTTTGGCAGTAGGTACGGCGGGAGGATTATTTTTTTCACCAATATGGAGCTATATCGCTTTAGGATTGCAGGCGGGCTATATCGTGCTGCGTTTTTTCCTGCACAAATGGGCGAAAAGTATCGCTCAAAAGGAACTGCCTGAGGAGATCTGGCGGATAGCTGTTTTGCCTAAGCTTAGAGCGCTGAAGTGGAATTTTATCGCGATCAGCGACGAATGCTATTATTTGGGACAAGTATGCTTGTATGCGCGCAAAATGTATATCGTTAATCGCTATGACCGTCCGCTTTTGGAGGAGTGGGACGATACCAAGAGAATGCGCGCTTTTGAGGCGTTTTCGCGCTTTCCCTACTGCTACTATGAGGAGGAAAGCAAATCTTGGATGGATATGCGCTACGGGCTTTATAAGAAGAATAAAGGCCCGCTCAAGTTTAAAATTAGGGATGAGAAAAAGAAAAAATAAAAAGGATTTGGGATATTTTTTCGAAGAATACTTTACTATTAAAGCATTTTGCGATAAAATATACAATTAGGGTAAAATATCAAGAAATCGGGGTAGCGGACATTGGCAAAAGGAAAGCACGAGAGAAAAAAAGTGCATCGCGGCGGGATTATGCAGGCAGCAGGACTTTTGATGGTCATGATGCTTATTTCGCGTATTTTGGGTTATGTGCGCGATGTGGTGCTTTTAAGCAGTTTCGGGCAGGATTTCCGCACGGATGCTTATTATGCAGCGTTTAATATCCCGGATTTTATCTACAGTGTGCTTTTAGGCGGAGCATTGGGCTCGGCATTTATCCCGATTTTTACGCAGTATCTGGCGCAGGATCGGGAGGAGGACAGCTGGATCGTCGCCAGTACGATTTTTAATATTATGCTTATCGGCGTGGTAATATTAGTTTCGATCGGCATGATTTTCACGCCGCAGTTAATTAATATCTTAGTTCCCGGCTATGATGCTCAGACGAAAGAATTAGCGGTATTTTTGACGCGGATCATGTTCGGACAGGCATTTTTTATGTGTTTAATGGGTATCTGCCAGGGGATTTGCCACTCGTACAAAAAATTCTTGGCTCCGGCGATAGGCTCGGTTTTATATAATTTAGCGATTATCGTCGTGGGCTTGCTTTTTAAAGAAGAATGGGGCATCGTGGCGTTCACCGTCGGCGTGGTGTTCGGCGCGTTTTTAAATTTCGCGGTGCAAATCCCTACATTAATCGGTGTAGGGATGCATTACCGCCCGATAATCGATTTAAACCATCCCGGAGTGCGCAAATTTTTTACGCTTTTGGTGCCGGTATTTATCGGACTATCTGTGACGCATTTGAATACCTTTGTCGGGACGAATTTAGGCTCGTCCTTGGGCGAGGGCATAGTCACCGCATTAAGCAACGCCCAGCGCTTGATGATGCTGCCGGTCGGGGTTTTTGCGATCTCCATTGCGGTGGCAAGCTTTCCCACGATGGCGGCGCATGTCGCACAGAATAATATGGAGGCATACAAAGAAGATTTGTCGCTTTCGTTCCGCACGATTGTTTTTATCAATGTGCCTGCGGCGGTGGGAATGGCAGTTTTGAGCGTGCCTATCGTGCGCGCGATGTATATGCAGGGTAATTTTACTCTGGCTAATATGGACGTGACGGCAGACGCTTTGGTCTTTTATTGTATCGGGCTTTTGGGTTATGGCGCGCAGCACGCGCTCAATCGCGGCTTTTACGCGATCCAGGATACCAAATCGCCTGTCGCGATAAATGTAGGCGTAATAATTTTAAATATAGCATTAAGTATTATTTTATCTAAAGTTTTAGGCTACCGCGGCTTGGCGCTGGCGTACTCGATCGCAGGGTTGGTAAGTATCGCGGCGCTTTTGTGGGGATTAAACCGCAAAGTCGGGCGCTTAGGCGGAAAAAGAATGCTCATTTCCTGCATAAAATCGCTGGTAAGCTCAAGTATAATGGGTATCGCGGTTTATTTTACCGCTAAAGGCTTAGAAAATATCTGGGATATGAGTTTAAAGACAGCACAGATTACCGAGGTGTGCGTCGCCGTAGCGGTAGGTGTGGCGGTTTATGCGGTGATGGCGTATGTTTTAAAAATGGAAGAAATGCACGAAGCGTTAAAAATAGTGCGCCGCAAGGTAGGGCGTGCAAGATAAGGGAGGATTATTATGTCGCAGAAACACATCAGAAATTTTTGTATAATTGCCCATATTGACCACGGCAAATCTACTTTGGCGGATCGCATTTTGGAGTTTACGGGTGCTTTGAGCAAGCGCGAAATGGTCGATCAGGTCTTGGATAATATGGATTTGGAGAGAGAGCGCGGGATCACGATCAAATTGCAGTCGGTCAGATTGGATTATAAGGCAGATGACGGCGAGGATTATGTTTTAAATTTGATTGACACCCCCGGACATGTGGACTTTACCTATGAAGTGTCGCGCTCGCTGGCGGCGTGCGAGGGAGCGATATTGGTCGTAGACGCGGCGCAGGGTATCGAGGCGCAGACTTTGGCTAATGTGTATCTGGCGCTGGAAAATGATTTGGAGATCATCCCGGTTATCAACAAAATAGACTTGCCAAGTGCCGAGCCGGAGCGCGTTCGTCAGGAATTGGAGGATGTGATCGGTTTAGATGGGAGTGAGGCGATTCTCTGCTCGGCGAAAGAGGGTATCGGCATTAAAGAAATTTTAGAGGCGATCGTGCAGAAAGTTCCGGCACCCAAAGGCGATGCTGAGGCACCGCTTCAAGCGTTAATCTTTGACTCGAACTATGATGCTTACCGCGGAGCGTTATCCTATGTGCGCGTCATGGAGGGCACGCTGCGCAATGACGGCAGGATCAAAATGATGGCCAACGGCAAAGTTTTCGATACGACGGAGGTTGGCGTTTTTGCTCCGCATATGAAGCAGGTCAAAGCTCTTTATCCAGGAGAGGTCGGCTATGTGGCGGCGAGTATTAAAAACGTAACCGATACCGAGGTCGGCGATACGATTACCGACGCGGATAATCCGGCGCATGAGCCATTGCCCGGCTATCGCAAAGCGACACCGATGGTCTACTGCGGTTTGTATCCTGTCGAAAACAATCAATACGGCGAGCTGAAGGATGCTTTGGATAAGCTCAGATTGAATGACGCAGCATTATTATTCGAGCCGGAAACCTCAAGCGCGTTAGGCTTCGGCTTCCGCTGCGGATTTTTGGGATTACTCCATATGGAAATCGTGCAGGAGCGTTTGGAACGCGAATATAATTTGGATTTAATCACGACGGCTCCGAGCGTAATTTATAAGATTACCAAAACCAACGATGAAGTTGTTTATATCGATAACCCGGCACAGTTACCTGGCGTGCAGGAAATAAAAATATTTGAGGAGCCGTTTGTCACGGCGACGATCATGGTGCCGACAGAGTTTATCGGCGCGGTGATGGAGGTCGCGCAGGATAAACGCGGCGTATTTTTGGATATGACCTACATGACGGAGAAGCGTGTCAGTTTGAAATACGATCTTCCGCTTAGTGAAATCGTCTACGATTTTTTCGATATTTTGAAAACGCGCACCAAAGGCTACGCTTCCTTGGACTACGAGATGAACGGCTACAAAGAGGCGGATTTGGTTAAATTGGACGTGCTGGTAAACGGTGAGTTAGTCGATGCATTATCCTGTATCGTGCATAAGGATCGCGCTTATGCGCGCGGACGTGTCTTGGTCACAAAACTCAGGGGTATTATCCCTCGTCAGATGTTTGAGGTGCCGATCCAAGCGGCGATCGGCAACAAGGTTATCGCGCGCGAGACGATTAAGGCTTTGCGCAAAAGCGTGCTGGATAAATGCTACGGCGGTGACATTAGCCGTAAGAAAAAGCTGCTGGAGAAACAAAAAGAGGGCAAAAAGCGCATGAAGCAGGTCGGCAGTGTGGAAATACCGCAGGAGGCTTTCATGGCGGTATTGCAGCTGGACGAATAATAGTGGGAAAAACAACAGTTTCGAAAAATAAACTGTGATATAATTGATATAGTATTTTTGCGAAAAATTTGGAGGGCTTAAAAATGCTTAGTTTAACGAAAATGCTGACGGGCGATGTGTATTACGGCGATGAACTGCGCTATACGAAAGACTCGCATAACCAAAAAAACGGCGTTAGCACGGGACGCGGACCGGTCGTATCATGGAATTATACTCGCACTTGCAATTTAAAATGTAAGCACTGCTATTCTTCGTCGGAGGCGAAGCAGTATGAAAATGAATTAACCACTGAAGAGGCGTTAAAATTTATCGACGAATGTGCGGATTTTAAAGTGCCGACGATTCTTTTTAGCGGCGGCGAGCCGTTAATTCGCCCGGATTTCTTTACTTTGGCGGAGCATGCGGCAAAAATGGGCGTGCGTCCGACTTTATCGACGAACGGCACCTTGATTACGCCGGAGGTAGCGAAAAAGATTAAAGATATCGGGATCGGCTATGTGGGTATTAGCTTAGATGGACTGCGTGAGGTCAATGATACTTTCCGCGGCGTCGAGGGCGCTTTTGATTTAGCGATGCAGGGTATCCGCAACTGCCGCGCGGTCAATCAGCGCGTGGGACTGCGTTTCACGATCAATAAAAATAACTACAAAGATATTCCTGCGATTTTTGATTTGATGGAAAAGGAAAATATCGACCGTATCTGCTTCTATCATTTGGTGTATTCCGGACGCGGCGGTGCGATCGTGAAAGATGATTTATCACACGAGGAAACGCGCGAGGTTTTGGATTATATTATCGACAAGGTCGAGGATTTCCATAAACGGGGTTTGAAAAAAGAAGTGCTGATGGTCGACAATCACGCTGACGGCGCATATTTATACTTAAAATATAAGGACAAGGATCCCGAAAGAGCGCAATATATTTTAAATCTTTTGCGCATTAACGGCGGCAACCGCTCGGGTATCGCTTTTTCTAATGTCGATAATGAGGGTAATGTCCACTGCGACCAGTTTACGCAGCATCATACGTTTGGCAATGTGAAAGAGCGTCCGTTTAAGGAAATCTGGTGCGATACGTCCAATCCTTTGATGGCGGGCTTGAAAGACCGCAAACATTTGCTCAAAGGCCGTTGTCAAAAATGTACCTGGCTGGATATTTGTAACGGCAATTTCCGCGCCAGAGGCGAGGCAGTGAGCGGCGATTTCTGGGGATTTGACCCAGCGTGCTATCTGACGGACGAAGAGTGCGCCATGAAAATCGAGGATTAGTGAGGGCAGAAACATGATAATGTCTTGGAATACCACAAACAACTGCAATATGTTTTGCGCCCACTGCTACCGCGAGTCGGGCGAAAAAGCCAAGGGCGAATTAGACACCGTGCAGGCGAAAAAACTGATCAGTGAGGTGGCGAAAGCCGGCTTTAAGATCATGATTTTTTCCGGCGGCGAGCCGATGACCAGAGAAGATATTTACGAGCTGATCGCTTATGCCAAAGAGCAGGGACTGCGCCCGGTATTAGGCAGTAACGGCTCTTTGATCACGAAGGAGGCGGCGGAAAAATTAAAAGCCGCCGGACTGGCGGGAGCAGGGATTAGCTTAGACAGTTTGGATAAGAAGAAACACGATGATTTGCGGCGGATGGAACATGCTTGGGATTTAGCGGTCGAGGGGATGAAAAACTGTATCAACGCGGGGATCCGTACGCAGATTCATACGACGGTCATGGACTGGAACGCCGAAGAAATCGAGGATATTATGGATTTTGCGGTGAAAATCGGTGCCTCCGCTCACCACATTTTCTTCTTGGTGCCGACCGGCCGCGGCGAGGAGATTGTCGATCAGGCGCTTGGGCGCGAGGAGTATGAGGCGATATTGACGCGCATTATGAAAAAAGCGGCTACGGTGCCGATCGAGGTCAAACCGACCTGCGCGCCGCAGTTTATGCGCGTCTCCGAGCAGATGGGGCAGCATCTGCGTTTCTCCAAAGGATGTCTGGCAGGCATCAGCTACTGTATCATCAGTCCTAAAGGCGATGTGCAGCCATGCGCTTATATGAAAATGGAGATCGGTAATGTCAAGGAAACGCCATTTGACGAGATTTGGCGCGATAATGAAATCTTTAAAATGCTGCGCACCGAGAGTTATAAAGACGGCTGCGGCTCCTGCGGCTTTAAAAAGAAATGCGGCGGCTGCCGAGCGCGCGCGGCATATTATCATAAGGGTGACTATATGGCAGAAGATCCTTTATGTATCATGAATAAACGCTGATGAAAGGGACGAATATGTATAAAATAGACGAAACAGATAAGCGTATCTTGATGATTTTGCAGCGCGGGATCCCGATAGTTTCGCGCCCGTATCTGGCGATGGCAGAGGAATTGGGGGATATAGACGAGGATGAAGTCATCCGCCGCATCGGCGTTTTAAAGGAGGAAAATATTATCCGCAGGATGTCGGGTTTTTTCAACTCCCGCAAGTTAGGGTATGTTTCAACATTGTGCGCAATTGAGGTCGAGCCTGATAAAATCGACGATGTAGCGGAATTAATCAATAAATTCCCGGGTATCACGCATAATTATCTCCGCGAAAATAAGTATAATATGTGGTTTACGGTGATCGCGATCAATCAGGAAACACTGGATAAGATTGTCGATATTATCGATGAACACCCGGCAGTAAACCGTGTACTGCGTTTTTATACGGGGCATCGCTTTAAAATTGATGTGACCTTTGATTTGGGGGTGAAGTAATGCTTAGCGAAAAAGAACAAGCGATCGTGCGCGCTTTGCAAAATGATTTGCCTTTGGTCAAGGAACCGTATAAAGAAGTCGCTGCTTCGATTGGCATGAGTGAGGAGGAGCTATTGGAAGGGATCCGCGCTTTGCAGGAAAAAGGCTGTCTGAAACGCATGTCGATCGCCCTTAGACATAATAATGTAGGCTATACGATTAACGTCATGACCGTCTGGGATGTAAATCCTGCGGATATTGAGCGTTTGGGCAAAAAAATGGCGGCGCACCCCAAGGTTACGCACTGTTACGAACGCAAAAAAGATCCCGAATTTGATTATAATTTGTACGCTATGGTGCACGCCCAGAGCGAGGAGGAGTATCAAGAGCTGCTGCAGGAGCTTTACGATATAGCGCAGCCGATAAAATATATGGAGCTCAGAACGATCCGCGAATTAAAGAAAATCGGCATGAAATATTTCATGGGCAACGAATTGGCGGGAATGGCGCAAGGGTGAGTTTGGAAAGGTATACTTTTACAAACTAAAATGAGAAACTATTTTTAATATTTGAATTAAGTCTGCAGGTGTTGCAAGGTGATAGTATACGAAAATGATGAAGATTTTGAACAAGCATTAGATGAATATTTACAGTCAAGCGAGCTTGATGAAAGGCATGATGTAATCGAACAAGAATTAGAAAAAATTTGTGTTCAGACCAAAGCGGAGTGCGAAAGATTGGGGATAAAGTATAGCTTTGAGTATGGGAAAATTATCATGGACACAGGGTATTCTTTGTGGTATTTTGAGCCGAGGCTTGGGAAAACGAGGCTTATGCATAAAAATACTAAAAACATCAGTGCTAAGGGCGGAAATTACCATGAGCAATTTAGAAAGCAGATAACTCCTCCGGAGATAGTGAAATATATTTATTTGCATGATATGAAATTGTATAAAGGTTTCGGAAAAAATCTTTTTGACATGTTGCAAAAGAACGAGCAAATAAATGATAAAAAGTAAAATATGAAAAAGTTTCAAATAACAAATATACCTGAGACAGCATTTCCGCTGTCTTTTTTTAATTTATCCCGATATTTTTGCGTACGATTTTTATTGTACCTGCGGGGCAAACGTGGTATAATAAAGTATTCGTAAAATAGAGGTGATCGCATGGCTAAAGAAATACTGGGGCAGACAGATAATTTGAGCAAGCATATTAAGCAAAAATTAGAAACTTTAGCAGAGATGAGCTGCCAAAAGAGCGAAATTGCTTCCGCGGAAATGGTGGAGCTGATGAGCGAGATCACCGGGGAGATCAATAAAGAAATTGCAATCTATATAAATCGTTTCGGGTATGTAGAAATGGTGAGCGTCGGCACGGACGCGACGGCGCCGTTACCAAATATGTCGAAAAAAAGGAATGAGTACGGTTTGTGCGGACTCAGGGCGGTGCATACGCACCCCGGCGGCGACTGCCGCTTGAGCGCTCCTGATTTAAGCGCGTTAAGCCAGTTGAGGCTTGATCTGATGTGCGCCGTCGGCGCAGGCGAGGAGAAATGCGAATTTTCCGTAGCGATAATAAGCGCGGCAGAGGGAAAATTAACGCAGCAAGCGCAGGTTTACGAGCATATCGGTGAAAAGGATTTTTACCGTTTGCATGCGCTTAGGATAATTTCCGAGATCGAGGCGGAAATAGATAATCATACTTTGCATGAGCTTAAAACGGAAAAAGAACGGGTGTGTTTAATTTGGGTTTTGTCGGGCCGCTTGAGTGAGCGCGAGGAAAAAGAGCGCATCGACGAATTGGTTAATTTAGCCGAAAGTGCTGATTTAGCGGTGGTCGGGCGCCTGGTACAGCATAAAGATAAGCCTGACGGCGTATTTTGCTTAGGGAGAGGAAAATTGGAAGAATTGGCGATGCTAATGCAAAATACGCACGCCGATTGTGTGATTTTTGAAAATACGCTTTCTCCGGCGCAGGAGAATAATTTAAACCGTGCTTTGGGCAAGAAAGTTTTGGATAAAAACGGCTTGATTTTGGATATCTTTGCTGCTCGAGCTAAAAGTCGAGAGGGGCAGCTGCAAGTAGAAGCGGCGCAGCTCAATTATCTCTTGCCGCGCTTGATAGGGCAGGGCGTAAGCATGTCCAGATTAGGCGGCGGCGTAGGCACGCGCGGACCTGGTGAGACTAAGCTTGAAACTGATCGCCGTCATATCCACCGCAGGCTGGATAATGTCCGCCGCGAGCTGGCGCAAGTCGAAAAGCAGCGTGAGCTCAAGCGCCGCAACCGCACGAAAAACCGTATCAAACAAGCGGCGTTGGTCGGCTATACCAATGCGGGGAAATCATCTTTGCTGAATGCACTCACGGGCGCGGATATTTATGCGGAGGATCAGCTTTTTGCGACGTTAGATACGACGGTACGGACCTTAATGCTCGATAAGCAGAAAATCCTTTTAAGCGATACGGTCGGCTTTATCCGCGATCTGCCGAAAGAATTGGTGGAGGCGTTTCAGGCGACATTAGAGGAATTAAAGGACGCTGATGTGCTTTTACAGGTGGTGGACGCGTCCAATCCCAACTATCGCGAGCAAATAAAAGCGGTGGAAATGATTCTCGCACAAATTAAAGTCGAGCAAAAACCGATGATTTATGTGTTTAATAAAATTGATGTGATGGAAGATGAAACAGAGTTTTTGACCTATCCGGACAGTATCTGCGTGTCGGCGAAAAGCGGGCAGGGGCTGGAAGATTTAAAGTCGCTTTTGTATGAAAAGCTTTTCGGTGCTGATAAACGCTTGGAATTTTTCCTGCCTTTGGCTGAGGCCGGCAAGCTGGGACGTTTTTACGCTTTAGGACAGCTCGATGATGTAGAATATACAGAGCAGGGTGTGAGCTTTGTTTTAACGGCAAACGATGTGCTGCCGTGGGAATTAGCGGAATATATAAAAAATGGAGAGTAATGAATGATGGAAAGTTATTTTAAAGCGTTGCAGGAAAAATACGATATTTCTGCGGAGTTATTGCAGTTGATGCAGGAGTGCTATCAAGAATCGCAAAAATCATGGGGCAGAATTAACGAGATCACCTCATATAATCAGCTGAAAGTTTTAAACGCCTTTCAAAAAAATCAAGCCGGAGATTTTCATTTAAACGGTTCGACCGGCTACGGCTACGGCGATGTGGGGCGCGATTTGTTTGAAAAAATCTGGGCGGACGTTTTTAAGGCGGAGCGCGCTTTGGTCAGAGCAAGCATTTTGTCAGGGACGCATGCGATAGCAATCGCTCTTTTGGGCGTTTTGGAGCCGGGAGATGAGTTTGTGTCGATAAGCGGCATGCCTTATGATACTTTGCAAAAGGTCATCGGTCATGATAAGGAGCCGGGGACAGTGGCGGCGATGGGCGCGAAACACATCGTCGTCGATTTAAAGGACGATGATTTCGATTATCCCGCGATTGCTCAAGCGGTGCATAAGGGCACCAAAATGGTCTGCATTCAGCGCTCCCGCGGCTATAGCTGGCGAAAAAGTTTGACGATCGAAAAAATTGCGCGGGCGGCAAAATTTGTGAAAGAAATCGACGAAAATATTATTATCTTTGTTGATAACTGCTACGGCGAGTTTGTCGAATTAAAAGAACCGCTCGAGGTCGGCTGTGATTTGATCGCCGGATCATTAATCAAAAATCCCGGCGGCGCTTTGGCTCCGCGCGGCGGCTATGTGGCAGGCAGAGAGGATTTGGTCGAATTGGCGTCAATTCGTCTCTCGGCGCCGGGGATCGCAGGCGAGGTCGGTTCGGCTTTGGATTTCAACCGTTTGGCATATCAGGGATTATTCATGGCGCCGTTAATTGTTGAGCAGGCATTAAAAGGCGCAGTGTACGCCTCTTGCTTATTAGAAAAAATGGGCTACGATGTCTCGCCGCGCTATGATGAGGAGCGGGCAGATATTATCCAAGCGATTAAATTAGGCTCGGCGGATAAAATCAGAGCCTACTGCCGCGGGATTCAAAAAGCCTCACCGCTGGATGCGTATGTGACGCCTTATGATACGCCGTTACCAGGGTATGAGGATCCGATCATCATGGCGGGCGGGACGTTTATCCAAGGCTCATCTATTGAATTAAGCGTGGACGCGCCAATCAGAGAGCCATATATCGCGTATATGCAGGGCGGTATTTCTTTAGCACAGGTGATAGCCGGTGTGGCGGCAGCCGCCGGAGAAATGGAGAAATAAGATGAACTGGGCAGAGGTATTGTTGCTGATAGCCTTAGTTGTGGGCTTTTTCGGGACGATAATCCCGATGGTGCCGGGATTAGGGTTAATGTTCGGCGCGATTTTGCTTTACGGTTTTTATGACGGATGGTGTATGTATTCGCCGATGTTAGCGGTGCTGGCAGGAGTATTCACTGCGCTTGGCATGGGGATTGACTATGCGGGGTCGGCTATCGGCGCGAAAAAATTCGGCGCGAGCAAGCACGGAGTGATCGCCTCCGTTATCGGCGGTGTGATTGGATTGGTGCTTTTTAGTTTTGCAGGGATGCTTATTGGCTCGGTCGTGGGCTTGGTGTGCGTGGAATATTACGAAAAGCGCGATCTCATCCAAAGCGGCAAAGCGGCGCTTGGCGTACTTATCGGCAATATCGCGGGAATTGTTTTGCAGGCTGTTTTAGCGGTAATTATACTGATATATGTATTTGTGAAGATGGTATAGGAGGAAAGTTATGCTGACAATCGGAGTGATTTTTGGCGGTCCCAGCGGGGAGTATGAGGTGTCGTGCAACTCAGCCGGGGCGATTTGTGCAAATTTGGATCACGAAAAGTATAATATCGTGCCGATCGGCATGAGTAAGGACGGCAAAATGTATGCGTCGATAAAAGAAAGTGATGTTAAAAGTTTTACGGCAGATGATTATGCCGAAAATGAAGTTAATTTACTGGCAAAACCAGGTGGATATTTATGCCGGGCTAATGGTGAAATAGTGGCGAAATTGGATGCGGTGATCCCAATTATCCACGGGACTTGCGGTGAGGACGGCGTTTTGCAGGGACTGTTGGAATTGGCGCAGATACCATATGTGGGCGCGGGAGTGAGTGGCTCGGCGGTAGGGATGGACAAAATTTTAATGCGCAAAATTTTAGCGTTTCATGATATTCCGCAGACGAAGTTTGTCTGTGTGAGCAGGCACGAGGTCGAAAGCGACATCGAAAAGGTCGTGGCAGAGGCAGAGAGTAAGCTGAAGTATCCTATTTTTGTGAAGCCTGCTAACGCCGGCTCCTCGGTAGGAATTACCAAGGCTCACGATCCGGAAAGTCTGCGCGCTGGGATCACGGAGGCGGCAAAATTTGACCGCCGTTTGCTTTTGGAGGAGGGCGTGAATGCCCGCGAAATCGAAATTTCCGTGATGGGCAACGACGAGCCCGTGTGCGCCTGTGCAGGGGAGATTATCGCCTCAAACGAATTTTACGATTACAAAGCGAAATATATCGACAATAAATCGGTAGCGGTGATTCCGGCGGAGATTACTGCGGAGGAGTACGAAAAAATCGTGAGCTATGCCAAAACGGCGTATCAGGCGCTGGACTGCGCGGGATTAGGGCGCATGGATTTTTTCATCAACCGCGACAACGGCGCTATTTTGCTAAATGAAATCAACACTTTGCCTGGCTTTACGGAAATCAGTATGTACGCCAAGCTTTGGGCGCAAAGCGGACTTGGTTTCAGCGAGCTTTTGGATAAACTTTTGGCGTATGCTTTCGAGAGGTTTCAGGACAAACGAAGAAACGTCATCGATTTTTAAAAAAATATACCGCTAAGTAATCGGCTTAGCGGTATACGGAACTATTTTAATTTATTTTTAACAAACTGCATAAAGTTGGACGCGTAATAATCTGCCAAGGTCGAGCCGTTATGGACATCATAATAGGGGATCTCCGTGCCCAAGGCTTGCTCAAATTGGAGGAAAGTTTGCTCCATATCTAAATTTTGCGCGCCGGGCAGCTTTTGCGCCATATCTTTTAAGCGGTGTTCGAAAATTTCCAAATGACCTTTCATGGAAAGACTCCTTTCGTAGTTACTGTGAGATTATTATACAGCAAAACGCACAAAAAGAAAAGGGGCAAACGCAAGAGAAAATGCAGATAAATTTAAAACTTTCGGGAAAGTGGGGAAGAAATGGCCAGAGTGAGAAAGCAAGCCGGGGCGAAAGAATTATTGTATTCCCATGCGCCGTTGGTGGTGTTGGATAATTATGAGCATAAAGGCAAGTGGCAGGAGGTATTTCCGAGCGTGCAGCCTTTGGAAATAGAAATCGGCATGGGGCGCGGCAATTTTATTTTGGAAAAAGCGCGTCAGAATCCCGATAAGAATTTTTTAGGTATCGAGGTCATCGAGGAAATCATCAACGAAGCGATCGAGCGCATGGAGCAAAAAGGCGGCGTGCCGGATAATCTGCGTTTTATTTGGATGAACGCGCAGAATGTCGCGGATATTTTCGCACCAAATGAGGTAAGCAAAATTTATCTCAATTTTTCCGATCCGTGGCCGAAAAACCGCCACCGCAAAAGAAGGCTCACCCACAGCAACTTTTTAAAGCAGTATCGCGAGATTTTGACACCTGATGGATTTTTGGAGCAAAAGACGGACAGCCGGGGATTATTCGAGTTCAGTTTAAACGAATTGGCGGCGGAAGATTGGCGGTTTCAAAAAATCGCTCTGGATTTATATGAAAATCTGCCGGAGGATAATATTGCAACCGAGTATGAGGAAAAGTTTGTGAAGCGCGGTTTGCCTATCTATTATTTAAAGACACAGAATCGCAAATAATAAAATTGATAAGAAATTTTTTAATATCGACAGAATAATTCCGAAAAAATCAGCAGATTTTTTGATAAAAATATTGTATAATGTCAGAGTATAAGCATTATTTTTACGATAACTAATAATAATCGGAGACTTTCTTCGGTTATAAAAAAGGGGCGAAGGAAAAATAAATGCGTATTTTAACTAAGGAAAATGATAAATAACGATAAAAAAGGAGAGAGAAAGGAGGAAAATTTATGGCTAAGTCAAGAGATGTGTTTCACGATAAGACGATTGTCGGCTCGGTATATAAGCATTACGCGATTTTAAGCGCGGTCTTATTTTTGTTTTGGTGTATGCTTTGCGGTAATTTCACGGCTAAATTTGTGATCGTGGGCTTGGCAAGTTCATTGATTTCCGCATATATTTGTATGCCTCTTTTGCTTTTGGAAAGCAGGAAGGGCGATAAGAAATATTTTGCGTTTGATGTGAATTTGTTTAAGTATCTGGGATACTGGATGTGGCTCATCAATGAGGTCAGAAAGGCTAACATGGATGTGGCGACATCGGTTATAAAATCAGAAATGGATATTAACCCGAAAGTGTTTAAATTCCGCATGGTGTATGATAATCCAATGGCAGAGGCGACACTGGCCAACTCAATCACGCTGACTCCCGGGACGATTACGATTGATGTTTCGGACGATGGAGTTTATACGATTCATGCGCTCACCAACGGCGCCCGCGAAGGTTTGATGGAGGGCGGTATGCAGCGCAGAATTGCACAGCTTTTCGGTGAAAATTGTATTTACAAGGAAGAATATGTCGAGTAGAAAGGAGAAAGGCAGACGATGAACACAGTTTTTTCGATTATGTTGGGCGGCACAGTGTTTTTGATTTTAATTATGCTGCAAAGAGTGTTTTCCGGTCCGACATTATACGACCGTATGAATGGTCTGGGTGTGATTGGCGCCGATACAATTCTCCTTTTGGTATTGTTCGGCTATATTGATAACCGACCGGATATGTATATTGATATTGCGATTTCTTACGCGATTTTGGGCTTTATCAGCTCGGTAGTTTTGGCAAAATACCTCGGAGATGTAGGAGGTAAGAAGTCATGAGCATTTGGAACGGTGTATTGTTATGGGGACTTAGTTTGAGAGAGCTTTTAGCCAGCGCATGTCTTTTGGTAGGGTTTTTCTTTATTGCCATTTCGGCAATCGGCGTGGTAAGACTGCCTGATTTTTATAGCAGATTACATGCTTCCGGCATGGGTGAGACCTTTGGGCTTTTGTTTTCAGGATTGGGCTTGGTGATTTACGAATGTGATTTTACCAACGGATTTGATATTATGATAATTAAGCTCATTATCGTATTTTTACTGGTTTTTTTGGCCAATCCTATCGGTACGCACATCTTAGGGCAGGCTGCGTATAAATCCGGTCTGGTGCCGTGGGAGATCGAGGAAAAGGAGGCGGAGGAAAATGCAGAATCTCATCATTGAGGCAGTGCTTTTGCTTTTTCTGATCGGAACTACGATTAGCGTAATTGTGGTTAAGGATCTTTTGTCGGCGACGTTTATTTACTGTGCGTTCAGTTATTGCGCGGTTCTTTTGTATTTAATGATGGGCTCGCCGGACGTAGCATTTACCGAGGCTGTTATCGGGGTGGTATCGACGATTTATTTCGTTATCGCACTGAAAAAATTGGATCGGTGGTGTAAATAATGAGAGTAATCGGAACAATTATTTTAGTTATGCTGACGACTATTTTTTGCTTTAACGCAAGCGATCTGCCGGTGATCGGCGATCCCAATTCGGCTCCGAATTCTCATGTGACGCCGCATTATATCGAGTATAGTGAGGAAGACACCGGCTCGCCGAATATCGTTACAGGTACTTTGGCAGATTACAGAGGATTCGATACTTTATGGGAAACTTCGGTTATGTTTGTCGCCGGAATGACCGCGGTAATTATCCTGACTAAGGATAAAGAAGAGAAGTTTTTGAAAAAGAAAAAGGGGGCTAAGAAATGAAAAAGAAATACGGCAGCCCGATTTTGGACAGCTCCTTTCGCATTATCACCCCTTTTACGCTGATTTACGGCGTATATGTTTTCTTAAACGGCGAGATTTCCCCCGGCGGCGGCTTCCAAGCCGGAGCGCTTTTGGCGGTAGGCGTGGTGTTATCCCGCTTGATTATCGGTGCGGACAATACGACTTATAATGTTACCGGCAGACGCGCGGTGATTTTAGCCGGCGTGGGGACGTTTATTTATGCCTTAACCGGCTGGGTGACGATGCTCCGAGGCGGTAAGTTTTTGGATTATGGGTATTTGCCCTTTGCGCTAGGCTCGCACGGCGGCGAAATATTGCCGGCGCTTCATGCGACGGGTATTACTTTTATCGAAATAGGCGTAACTATCTGCGTTATGATGACAATTATCGACATTTTGGATGTAGTGGTGGAAAGGACGGATACGCATGATTGAGTCGTTGAATGTATTTTTGGCAACCAAAGGCATCTACATGCTGACCTTGATCCTCTTTTTCTTAGGAGTTTACGGGATGATTATGTGCCGTAATTACATGAAAAAACTGATGTCGATGAATGTTATGCAGGTTGCGGTTATATTCTTCTTCCTGTGCTTTGGGCAGAAAACCGGCGGTACGCTGCCGATTTTACAGACTGGATTAACTAATCCCGATTTGTATATTAACCCCTTGCCTCATGCGTTGATGCTGACGGCAATCGTCGTAAGTTTAGGTACTACGGGTGTGGCACTGGCGCTGTTAATCCGTATCAAAGAAACCTACGGCTCGGTGGAAGAAGATGAAATTTTAAGGAGGGTAGATGAATGAGCGAGAATTTCCCTATTTTAATCGTGCTTTTACCTTTGAGCGCGTCGCTTTTATGTCCCTTATTCAGCTACCTGAAACGTGATTTAGGCAAATGGCTGGTTATTTTGGCGATTGCTTGCTCGTTTTTGTCCGCAATAGGCTGTTTATATGAAACAGTGACGAGTGGAGCGGCGATTCATTATTGGATGGGCGACTGGCAGCCGCCGTTAGGTATTGAATTTGTGATTGATCCGTTAAACGGTACAATCGTGGTTTTAGCTACTTTTATAGCATTATTGGTAGGTATTTACGGTACTCCTTTTTGGAAGGAAGGCTCGTGGCTCGGCGTTGGCGGCTATTATACGCTGTATGGTCTTTTAGCTACGGGTTTAGCCGGGATGATTATCACCGGTGACGTATTTAATCTGTATGTATTTTTGGAAATCGCATCGCTTTCCTGCTATGGTTTGATTGCCATGGGCAGCAAGCGCTCGGTTTTGGCAAGCTTTCGCTATTTGGTAATTGGTACGATCGGCGCATCCTTTTATTTGCTGGGCGTAGGTTATTTGTACGCGATTACCGGTACGCTTAATATGGCAGATATGGCGGTAAGAATCGCGCCGTTGATTGATACGCCGTCATTTAAGATTGCGATTGGGTTGTTTATTTTGGGCTTTGGCATTAAAATGGCATTGTTCCCTTTGCACGGATGGCAGCCGGATGCATATACTTATGCACACCCTGGAGCGGCTCCGTTAATCGCGGGCGTCATGGGCAAGGTGCCGATTTATGCCTGCATCAGATTTTTCTACTATATTTTTGCAGCCAGCGGCATGGCTATTGCAGCAGGATTGCAAATTATGGGAATCATGGCTTGCTGCGGTATTATCTTGGGCTCGGTCATGGCGATCGCGCAGAAGGATTTCCGCAGGATGCTGGCGTACTCCAGTGTGGCGCAGATCGGCTATCTGATCGTCGGTATGGCTTTGGGCAATGTTTACGGGCTTATCGGTGCAGTCTTACATTTGCTCAACCATGCGTTTATGAAAGGCTCTTTATTCGTCTTTATCGGCAGTGTGCAGTATCGCTACGGTGAGGTTAATATTGATAAATTCGGGCAATTGTACCGCAAGATGCCGCTGGCGTGCTGGATGTTTGTCATCGCGGCATTATCGATGATTGGCTTACCGCCGACGGCAGGCTTTTTCAGCAAATGGTATCTGGTCTTAGGCTCGATGCAAGCAGGCGGAGTAGGATATTTCTACATCGCGGTTATCATTTTGAGCAGTTTGTTAAATGCTATTTATTTCTTCAGAGTAATTGAGAAAATCTTTATTAATCCTGACGCGGGCTTAAAAGAAGTTCATCCGCAGAAGGGCAAATTGGAATTACCGTGGCAGATGCTTTTACCGCTCGTTATCATGGGCGTAGGCATATTAGTATTAGGTTTGTCTAATGCGACGATTGTTTCGGATCTGCTGCAAATCGCGATGCCGGAGGTGTTGATAAGATGACTGAGACAGTAGTGGTAAGTATCAGACCTTTTCTGGCAGTAGGGATTTCGCTTCTAGCAGCGTTTTTGATTATGCTTTCGGACAAAGCGAAGCCAAATGTGCGCGAGGCATGGACATTGCTTGCGGCTTTCGGTAAATTTGCGATCGTAGCCTCGATGATGCCGCTTGTCTGGGCAGGAGGCGTGTATGAATATACGCTTTTTAATATCGTTGAGGGTATCGGTTTTACTTTAAGAACCGACGCTTGCGGTATGCTTTTTGCCGGGTTATCCTCTTTTTTGTGGATTTTGACCTCTTTTTATTCGATTGGCTATATGAGAGGGCATCACGAGAAGAATCAAACGGGATATTTTGCGGCGTTTGCCGTGTGTATGTCGGCGGCAATGGGTATCGCAATGGCCGGAAACTTGGTCACGTTGTTTATTTTCTTCGAAATTTTGACGGTGGCGACATATCCTTTGGTAGCGCACAAGCGCGACGAGGAGGCGACGTTCTCCGGACGTAAATACTTGATTTACACTTTAATCAGCGGTCAGTTGTTTTTAGCCGGTATTGTCTTTATCTATGTCTTTACCGGGACCACTGATTTCCGTGCAGGCGGTATTATCGGTTTGGCAAATGCGGCTCCGCTGTGGGCTTTGCAGGTAATGTTCTTCATGCTGGTTTTAGGCGGTATGGTTAAAGCAGGTATGATGCCGTTTCACGGATGGTTGGTATCGGCGATGGTTGCGCCGACTCCGGTCAGTGCGTTATTGCACGCGGTGGCGGTCGTTAAAGCAGGTGCGTTCGTAGTTTTGCGTATCGTGGGCTATGTTTACGGTCCTGCGCTTTTGAGTCAAATTCATGTGGCAAGCTGGCTGGCATGGCTGGCGGCATTTACGATTATTACTTCGTCCTTGATTGCGATGAAGCAGGATAATTTGAAACGTAGATTGGCGTTTTCGACTGTTGGTCAATTATCCTATGTTGTTTTAGGTACTTGTATTTTGGCACCACTAAGCTTTGTCGGCGCGATGTTCCACATCGTGGCGCATGCGGTGATGAAAATTACGTTATTCTTCTGCGCCGGGGCAATTTATGTCACGACCGGTAAGCAGAATATCAGCGATATGAAAGGTATCGGCAAGCAAATGCCCTTTACGATGACAGCTTTTACGATTGCTTCGTTAGGTATCGCGGGTATGCCATTTATCGTGGGTTTAATCAGTAAATTCCATATCGCGGCGGGCGCTTTGCAGATGAACGAGCCGATTTATGTCGCGGTATTGATTATCAGTGCGATGTTGTCTTTAGGCTATTTGATGCCTGTTTCGTTTAACGCGTTCTTCCGCAATAATGAAAATGGCGATTTCCAAAAATACGGCGAGGCTAGCAAGATGATGCTGATCCCCTTGTGCACAACGGCTGTTTTGGCGGTTGTTTTGGGTATCATGCCGAACTTTGGCTTGCATTTGTTTGACTTGGCGACGATGGCGGCGCAAAGTATTATTCAAGGGGTAGCTGATATAGGAGGTGGCTGGTGATGAGTAAGAAAAAGGTTTATTTACTGGCCGCTTTAGCGATGATTACAGCGACTGTGGTTGAGGTGCTTTTTGCTCATCCGCATCATCATAATTGGTGGGATACATTGCCCGGATTTGACGTTTTATTCGGCGTTTTAGGCTGTGCGGTGTTGATTATTGCCGCGAAAAAAATCGTCGGTCCTTTGATTCAAAAGAGAGAGGATTATTATGAGGGAGGTGAGGACGAATGAGTTTGTTTTTGCATCCCGGATTATTTCTGATTTTGGTCGGAGCGGTGGCAGCGATCGTGCCGGAAAAGGCGCGCAAAATCGTTTTGGCGGCAGGTCCTGCGATTGCGGTGGCGATGTTTTTCACATTGCCTCACGAAGCAGATTTGTTTGTCATCCCTTTCATTAACGGTTGGGAATTGCACCTGATGACTATTGATTCCCTGTCGTGGTTTTTCAACGTTTTCTTTGTGATATTGACTTTCTTGGGCGGCGTATACTCCATGCACAATCCCAGCTGGGGCGAAGCGCTGGCGAGTATGACCTATGCAGGCGCGACGGTGTCGATGGTGTTTGCCGGCGACTGGATCACGCTTATCTTCTTTTGGGAATTGATGGCTGTTTCGTCCGTTTACCTCATTTGGGCTAATCATACCGCGCGCTCCAGAAGAGCGGGATTCCGCTATTTATTGGTGCATATGTTTGGCGGCAATTTGCTTTTGGCAGGTATCTTCTTTAAAGTAATCGCCGGAGATATGATGGTGGCAAATGTCGGCGCGACTCATGACGCAGCATTTTGGCTGATGTTTTTCGCCGTTTGTATTAACGGTGTCATTCCTCCGCTTCACGCATGGGTGGCGGACGCTTATCCGGAAAGTACGATTACCGGCGGCGCTTTCATGAGCGGTTTAACCACGAAAGCGGCGATGTATATTTTGATTCGTTTGTTCGCGGGCACGGATTTCTTAATCGTTGTCGGGGTGATTATGGCGATTTACGGTGCGATTTTCGCTATTATCGAAAACGATATGCGTAGGCTTTTGAGTTATCATATCGTAAGTCAG
>QAKL01000072.1 GCA_003343815.1 Clostridiales bacterium | reverse complement strand
GAGGAATTACGCCATACTACGATGAGCGGCGAGCAGAAATTGGCAGGTATTTTCTTAATCATCTTTATGTTCGCGATGTTTGCACCGAGTGTTTTGCCGGCAAACTGGTTTATCACCAAATTCTTCAAAGCGTTGGGTATCCCAGGATCCTTGGCGTTTGTCTTAGCGTTAATGGGTATTGTCCGTATCGGCAACAAAGAATTCTTCAACCTCGCCGACTGTGCTAAATCTGGCATGAACTGGGATATGATCATCATGTTTGTCGCTACCATGCCGGTATCTGCGGCGATGAGTAACTCCGAAATCGGCGTAGTTAATTTCTTGGTATCCTTGGTTGACCCGATTTTCAGCCACTTCAGCGGCTTAGCATTCGCAGCGATGTTCCTGCTCGTCTGCGGTCTGCTCACCCAAGTCGCGCACAACTTAGTTTTGGCGGCAATGCTCACCCCGATTATGTATCAGTTCTGCATCCAATTAGGAGCTAATCCTTTGATGATGGCAGTCCTCTTCTCCTTTGCTATCGCCACAGCTGTGGCTACTCCCGGCGGCTCCGCTACTGCAGCCTTAATGTTTACTAACGACTGGATCGGCCGCAAAAACTCCTACATTTACGGCTGGCTGATGGCGATTATCAGTATCATCGTGGTTATCGTAGTCGGTATTCCCGTCGGCAGCATCATCTTTTAAAAGCAGTTAATCCTTCAAGCAGACAAAATCCTTTGTCTGCTTGTTACACCTAAATAGTTAAAATTTAAGGAGGAAATCAACAATGGAAAGAAAAAAAGTGCTCATTTTAGGTATTGACGGTTTAGATCCGCGTCTGACCAAAAAATACATTGACGAAGGACGTATGCCGAATACAAAGAAATTCTTGGAACGCGGTTCTGCCGAAATCAGATATGAAATGATCGGCGGTCAGCCGACTGTTACCCCGCCGATGTGGACTACCTTAGCTACCGGCGCCAGCCCCCGCGTCCATGGTATCACCGGCTACTATCGTCATAACGTCGAGCGCGATATTTTGGAATACAATTTCGAGTCCACCAACTGTCACGCTGAGCAATTGTGGAATGTCACCGCCGAAGCGGGCATTAAAACTTTAGTTTGGCACTGGCCCGGCTCCTCTTGGCCGCCAAGCAGCCAAAGCGAAAATTTATACGTTATCGACGGTACACAGCCTGGAGGTATCAATGTCGGCACAGCGCAGGTCGAGGGCGATATGTTAGTTTTGGGTAATGTCAAAGTGCAGGAAGTTTCTTTCCGCAGCAAAGCCGCCAGCGACAGCCGCGTCCCCTGCTTTATCACCGGCATGGAAACTGCCGAGGAAGAAAAAGAAGGCGACTTAAACATGATGGCTAACCGTTTAGTCGTCAAGAAAAACCAGCGCGTCACCATGGATGAGTCCGAGGGCGTCATGAATTTGTCCGACACTCCGATGGATATGGTCAGCACCCCGATTCGTCCCGCAAGCGGCTGGGTCAATGCTCCCGCCGACGCTTTAGAGTGCACCATGCTTTTAGCTCAGGGCTTTATCCACCGCCCCTGCCTTATTTTGAAAAACGAGCAGGGCATTTACGACAGTTTAGCTATTTATAAAAATAAAAAATCCGCTGAGCCAATCGTCGTTTTGGCAAAAGACGTATTCGTCCAAGACATCGTCGACGAGTCGATCCGCCACGACGAAAAAATCATGGTCAACCGCAGCATGAGATTGTTAGAAATGGCCGAGGACGGCAGCCAGTTCAAACTGTGGGTTTCCGCTTCCATGGATTTCAATGACGACACCGTTTGGTCGCCGAAAAGCTTATTAAAAACCGTCACCGAAAATGTCGGCTATCCGCAGCCGGTATGCTTGGCAGGCGGCTCCGATGAAATGCTCATTTCCAAGTGTATGCGCGCCAGCTGGGATCATTCCGCAGCATGGAATGCCAAGGGCATCAAATACATGGCGCGTGAGCAGGGCTTCGGCGTGATCTTCTCCCATTTTCACAATGTCGATATGCAGGGACACATGCTCGTCCAATATTTGAAAAAAGGCAGCAAATTATCTCCCGAAACCTGCCAGAAATTATTTGCCGAGGTTTATGTGCAGACCGATAATTATATCGGCGAGTTCTTGGAGTTAATCGACGAGGGCTGGACTATTTTAATCGTGTCCGACCACGGTCAAACTACTCCTGAGCACGACACCGACGTATTCCGTCTGATGAGCGGCGGCACCTGCGCTGTCGAAATGCGTAAACTCGGCTACACTGTCCTGAAAAAAGACGAAAACGGCAACGATATCCCCGAAATTGATTGGTCTAAAACCCGCGCGATCTGCTCCTCCTACTGCCACATCTTCCTCAATATCAAAGGCCGCGATCCTCACGGTATCGTCGATCCTGCCGATCAGTTTGAATTAGAAGAGCAAATCATGACTGATTTGTACGGTTTAAGAGACGAAAAAACCGGTCACAGATACGTTGCTTTGGCAATGCGCAACCGCGACGCCGCTTTATTAGGCGAGGGCGGTCCGGACTCGGGCGATATTATCTACTACATCGCTGAGGGCTACACTGCCGACCATGCCGACAGCTTCTCCACCATTAACGGCGCTTGCGATACCTCCGTCCGCTCCGTATTCATGGCGGCAGGCCCCGGCATCAAGAAAAACTTCCTCACCGAGCGTATCATCAAGCACGTCGATGTCACTCCGACCGCCGCAGTTTTGTTAAACGTGCGTATGCCGCACCAATGCGAGGGCGCTCCCGTTTATCAGATATTCGAATAATCTTTCCCCATATCAAAAATGCTTGTCTTTAAAGACAAGCATTTTTGTGTCATGAAAGTACCCGCAAAAAATCCCTTGACTGTTAGTCAAGGGATTTTTCTTATGGTTCAGTTACATTATTTCGTAATCACGATCTCCTGCGCATTTTCATTCCAATCCACAGTAGCGCCCAACTCCTCTGCCACGAAACGAATCGGCACATAGGTGCGATCATCAATAATAATCGGAGCGACGCCGTATTTCTCCAAAGTAACGCCAATCGTCATCTGAATAGTTTTGCCGTCGATCACCAAAGTAACGGTTTTCGCATTGGCATTCCACTCTGCCGTACCGCCTAAAGTCTCGGTCACAACGCGGATCGGCACCATCGTGCGATTATTAATGATCAGCGGAGCGACATCGCTATTAATCGTTTTGCCGTAAGCAGCCACAGTTTTACTGCCGATATGCATGACAACCGCCTTGGTGCTGTCAGTCGTACCATCAGCTTTCATAAAGGTTGCCTTCACAGTGACATTGCTATCCGGCATGGTAAATGTGTACTGATTGTCGCCTGCATTAGTCACAGTTACTTTATTGCCGTTTTTGTAGGTAACAGTCACTGTGCCCACTTTGTAGCCATCTTTCGGCACAGCGGTAATAGTGATAAAGGAGCCCGCCGATGCCTCGCTCTGGCTGGCTTTCACCGAGCCGTTGTCGTTGTTAGAGACGCTTACTACATAATCCATACTCGAACCACCGCCGCCTGCGGAGGAAGAAGTACTCTTATGTTTCAAATATGTCCAAGTCTTTGTTTCGCCGTTTTCATCATCGCCGGTTAAAGTTAAAATAGTTTTATTGCCTGAGGTTGTAATCGCATAATCAGCCCAAGACGAAGTTTCCTCTGCGCCGTTAAAGGTAACATAGACGCCGGATTTTTGCTCGTCTTTGCCGTCATTATCATAAGCGAAAACCTGATACTCAGCCGAAACAGCGCCATTTTCATACATAGTACCGTTGCCGTTTTTATCCACGGTGAAATGCTGCGAGCTATAATCGGCAGTTTTGCCGCCGTCAAGCGAAATATCCCAAGTACCTACTAGATCAGCCACCTGCGCCACCGAAGCAGCAGAACGGTTTTCACTCATAGCATTTTCCACGCAATATAATTTAATGCAGTTTCCGATCAATTTTTCATCTGCATTTACAGGGATACCTGCGCCCTGCCAATAAGCATATTGACCGGTAGTATATTTTTGCAATTCGTCCAAATCACTGCCGTAAATAAACTCGATATGGTAGGTATCGGCAGGATTGTCATCGCGGAAAATGAAATATTTAAACTCGCCTGCATCTTTGTCCGTCGTCATATATAAATGCCCTTCATAGGATTGCGTTCCCCAGCCCGGCATCTCTCCTGAAACCGTAACTACTCCACGATAAGTATAATTATGATTGGATATCTCTGTCCCTTCGGCATTAGTCACCGTAATATTATTGCCGTTTACCGTAATACGATTAGCACCATTGATAAATTGGCAGCAGAATTGAAAACTCCCGTCTTTGTTTGCTGCAACCTTATCAGCATATGCCTGACCATACTCGGTGCCTTGGCAGAAAGTCTTTACAAACTGCACCGTACCCTCTAAATTTTCATCATCGCCTGCTACCGCCGCGATGTAATCATGCCAAAGCTTATCATATTTCGGCTGAGTAATAGTTTCAAACAGCGGCTTATAGGTAGTGCCGCTTTCTCCGGAAACTTTCGGTAAAACCTTGTCATTAGCCAAATCAGGCACAGCTAAATCAGTAGCAATATAACGAACAGTGCCGTCATTCAAATAATAGGTGATTTTGTCAATCGTTTTGCCCAGTAACGCATTATGATCGGCATTATCGCCACTGACTGAGAAACCTAACTTCGTGCCTTTATAGATCTCATACACATGACGCAAACCCTCAAATGTACCGTCAGTCGTATGCAAAGTCACGCCTTTTACATTATCTTTTGTAACTATTCCATCTACATCTTTTACTTTAATCGCTACGTCAGCATGGGAGTCGTCCTGTTTCAATACTGCGCTCGCGCCCTCAATAGCCGTAGCCTCAGCATTAACCGCGCTAAAGGATCTCACCCCGTCCTTAACACTCATCACTTTATAAGCCGCGGGAGCCTCGTTCAAGACATAGTAGGAGTAAGACGGTTTGCCGCACAAGGCATCTTTGCCCTCATAGGTATACGTCGTTTCTTTACCTTTCATGGTAACTGTATAGCTGATGCTGTCCTTATCGGTAACTTGGGTTAAACCCTCCAAATCGCTCGAGCTTGTCACCTTGACCGGATAAATAATACCCGTAATATCGCTACCGTCTTGCTTTTCATGGTAAGAACCTGCCGCCAAAGGGCTGAGAGGTTTGTTTTTAGTCGCTGAGGAAATCGCATCTACCGCTGATAGACTGTCGCTGTCTGTAACCTCAGCAGCATAAAATTCCGCATATGGGATATTCATCAAAACATACATTTCGCCTGATGCCGCAGCACCCTCATCGGCAAAAGCCGCGGCTGGCATCAATAAAAGCAGCATGGACAAAATCAACAGCCACGCCAATGCTTTCGAAGTATTTTTCTTCATCAAATTTTCCACAAAAATTCTCCTTCCGTTTTGGTTTTCAGCTTTATCTTCTTGCTGTAACTTTTTTGCCTGTATCTGTTCCCTCTCACCTCCCAATTTGATTAGCTTTAGCTAACTTACAGACGCATTTATCCCTCTTTGTCGGGAAAATGCTGTCTTTCATTAGTACGGGCTAATATCAATTAGTTATTGCTTACCATATGAAAAATAATACCGCTTTTTGGGGGAAATGTCAAGGTATTTTTTCTTTTTCCCCACATTTTTTCATTTTTTTAGGATTTTTTCTGCTTTCTCCTACCTTTTTCTCCTGCTTAGCCGCCTTTCATCAAAAAGCTCAAGGACGGACCTTGAGCGAGGAACATGCGTTTAATAGCGCAAGACGGTGGTTTCGGTGATATTACTCACCACCGGACGCGGCAGCTTATCCAAACGCTCTTTTTGTTCCGCCGCCAAAGTGCGGATATACTCCAAGATAACCTGCTCCTGCTTGGGCATATAGTTGCTCTTGCGGTACGCGACATAATTATAAACCTTTACCTGATCGGTATTGATCGGCAATGCCTTAATTAATCCCGAAGTAGTATAAATATCGTCTAAAACCATTTGATGCGGCAATACGGCATACGCCAGCCCCGCCGCCACTGCCTGTTTGATACTCGAGCGGTCGGAAAACGAATAGCACTCGGAAAGATTTTTTTCCTCCTCAGCCGTGCACTCGGCGCTCTCCAAAAGGAGAAAATCATTAAAAATAGCTTGTCTTTCCCCCGCCAATTCTTTCAGCGAAACCGACGCCTTTTTCGCCAAAGGATGATTGCGCTCTAAAAAAACATACAAATAATCTTCAAAAAGCGGTTCCAACTCTAAATTATTCTTTTGCGTTTCTTTAAAGATATATTTTTTTGTTTCTTCGGTATACGAGCCGATGGCAATATCCGTCACTCCATTTATGAGCGACTGCAACACCTTTTGTGGGCGCAGCTCCAAAATATTTAAGGTAATTTCAGGATTGCTTTGCGCTACCTCCCCCAAAAGATTAATAACCATACCGTTACACGCAGACGGTATCGCCGCCAAAGTAGTATTATACTTCACAAATCCTTGCTTGCCCATTGCAGCCAGCCTATCCACACTAGTCAAGACTTCTTCAATCTGCGCCAAAACCTGCTCCCCCTCCTGAGTCAGCACCACCCCCGAAGTCGTGCGCAGAAAAAGCGTCAATCCCAATTCCTCCTCAAAGGAAGAAATCGAAGTCGATAACGACGGCTGCGAAACATAAAGCTTTTTCGCCGCTTTCGAAAATGATTTGCACTTAGCCACTTCCAAAGTATATTGCAACTGCTTTAAATGCATCTGTTTCACCTACCGTTTTT
>QAKL01000044.1:5671-14943 GCA_003343815.1 Clostridiales bacterium | reverse complement strand
CACTCATATTTTTTCGCAGTACACGGCATTACCGAGCAGCTGAAAATAGTAGCGGGATCAATGCCGGCTTTTTCAGCGTAGTAGGTTTTAGCGATAGCGCCAAACATCTGCTGCGGAGATTTCGCACTGGACAAATGATCTAATTGATCCGGGTAGTGATGTTCGCAATATTTAATCCAGCCCGGGCTGCAAGAGGTGATCTGCGGCAGAACACCGCCGTTTTGAATTCTCTGCAACAATTCGTTGCCTTCCTCCATAATGGTCAAGTCAGCAGACCAGTTGGTATCGAATACTTTGTCAAAGCCTAATCTTCTCAAAGCTGCAACGGTTTTACCGGTGGAAATCTCGCCCATCGGAATACCGAATTCCTCGCTGATCGCGATACGAACAGCCGGAGAGAATTGAACGATGCAATGTTTGTTTTCATCAGCCAAAGCAGCCCAAACTTTAGCAGTATCGTCTTTTTCGCTTAACGCGCCGACCGGGCAGGCGTTAATGCACTGACCGCACAATGCGCAGTTGATATCATCTAACGGATGATTGAACGCTGTACCAACCGTCGAATTGAAACCGCGGTTAACCAAACCTAAAATGCTGACGCCCTGTACCTTTTGGCAGGTAGCTACACAGCGACGGCAAAGGATACATTTATTAGGATCTCTGACGATAGCCACGCTGCGGTCATCAATCGGGAAAGTGCTCTTTTCGCCTTCAAAGCGAATTTCTCTGATACCCATCTGCTGAGCCATAGTCTGCAATTCGCAGTTGCCGCTGCGCACGCAGGTCAAGCAGTCTGCCGGGTGGTTGGATAACAACAACTCAACAACAGCTTTACGAGCCTCGCGTACTTTCGGAGTATTGGTGTGAACTTCCAAACCATCGCTGACCGGATAAACGCAAGCCGGCTGTAAAGCTTTGGCACCTTTTACTTCTACCAAGCAAACACGGCAAGCGCCGATAGCATTAACATCTTTTAAATAGCACAAAGTCGGAATATGCACGCCGGCTTTTTGTGCTGCCAAGAGAACTGTAGAACCTTTTTCAACTTCTACAGATTTACCATCTATAATAACATTTACCATTTCCACAATTATCACCCCTTCTTATTGTTTAGAAATTGCGCCGAATCTGCAGTTGTCTAAGCACACACCGCATTTAATGCATTTCTCTGCATCAATAACATGCGGATTTCTGACCGTACCGGTAATAGCACCGACCGGGCAGTTGCGTGCGCACAAGGTGCAGCCTTTGCATTTCTCAGGATCAATAACCATTGTAAAGAGGCTCTTGCATTTACCGGCAGGGCACTTTTTATCTCTGATATGAGCTTCGTATTCTTCACGGAAGAATTTCAAAGTAGCCAATACCGGGTTCGGAGCAGTCTGGCCTAACGCGCACAATGCAGAAGTGCTGATGTTTTTAGCCAAAGCTTCCAATTTTTCAATATCGCCTTCCTCGCCTTTGCCCTCGGTGATTTTGGTCAAAATCTCCAAAATACGTTTGGTACCGATACGGCACGGAGTGCATTTACCGCAGGACTCATCCTGAGTAAACTCAACGAAGAATTTCGCGATGTCAACCATGCAGTCAGTCTCGTCCATGACGATCAAACCGCCGGAGCCCATCATCGAGCCGGCTTTAACCAAGCTGTCAAAGTCGATCTGTGTATCCAACAAATCTGCCGGTAAGCAACCGCCGGAAGGACCACCGGTCTGCGCAGCTTTAAAGGCTTTGCCGCCGGGGATACCGCCGCCGATATCATAAATGATCTCGCGCAAAGTAGTACCCATCGGAACCTCAACCAAACCGATATTGTTGATCTTACCGCTCATCGCGAATACTTTAGTACCTTTGGATTTCTCGGTACCGACACTTGCGAATTCCTGCGCACCTTTTAAGAAGATGTAAGAAATACAAGCCAAAGTCTCTACGTTGTTAACGAAAGTAGGTTTATTCCACAAACCTTTTTCAGCCGGGAACGGCGGACGCGGACGCGGCTCACCACGTTTACCCTCGACAGAAGTCAGAAGCGCGGTTTCCTCACCGCAGACGAATGCGCCTGCACCCAAACGAATATCAATATCAAAATCAAAGCCGGTGCCCATGATGTTTTTGCCCAATAAGCCAATCTCACGAGCCTCTTTGATTGCAATTTCCAAACGATGTACAGCGATCGGATACTCAGCACGGATATAAACATAACCCTGATTAGCACCGATGCAGTAACCGCCGATAGCCATAGCCTCGATGACGCTGTGCGGGTCGCCCTCCAAAACGGAACGGTCCATAAATGCACCCGGGTCGCCCTCGTCGGCATTACATACGACATATTTCTGATCAGCAGAATAACCGGTAGCAAATTTCCACTTTAAGCCCGTCGGGAAACCGCCGCCGCCACGACCGCGGATACCGCTGTCTAATAATTCTTGGATAATATCCTGAGAATTCATCGTAGTTAAAGCACGGCCTAAGCCTTGGTAAGCGTAATGAGCGATAGCTTCTTCGATTTTTTCCGGATCGATGGTACCGCAGTTACGCAAAGCGATACGTTTTTGTTTCTGGAAGAAAGGAATGTGCTTCATATCCTTAGCATGCTCTTTAGTGCCGGGGATAGTGTAGAGCAATCTCTCAACCAATTCGCCGTTTTTAAAATGTTTCTCAACGATCTCGTCAATATCCTTAGCCTCTACTTTGTTGTAGAAAGTGCCTTCCGGATAAACTACCATAATAGGCCCCAAGGAGCAGAAACCAAAGCAGCCGGTCTGGACGACTTGGATCTCTTTATCCATTCCCTCAGCTGCCAATTTTGCTTCCAATGCAGCCTTAACCTCAGCGCTTTTATTAGAGGTACAGCCGGTACCAGCGCAGATTAAAACCTGATGTTTAGCCAAATTTGCCTCAGTAGGAGCGAGTCCGTCACGGACGGTCATTTTTGCTCTTTCGGCAACTTGCATAGCTTTTAATTCTTCAAAACTCTCAATACGTTTCATGACTTCGTCACACCTCCTAGTTTGCTGCTTCTAAATCTTTATATTTTTTGATAATAGCCGGTACCATATCCGGAGTTAAGCGGCCGTAAACCTCGCCGTTTACAGTCATAACCGGAGCCAAACCGCATGCACCTACGCAGCGGCAAGCCTCGATGGAGAATAACCCATCGGCGCTGGTCTGATCCAATTTAATTCCCAATTCAGTTTCCACTCTCTCCAAAATTTTACCGGAACCTTTTACATAACATGCGGTACCCAAGCAAATATTGAAGTTATATTTACCTTTCGGCTCAGTGGTAAACAAAGCGTAGAAAGTAACTACACCGTAAATTTCGCTAAGAGGAATATCCATCTTTTCAGCGATATAAACCTGAACTTCCTCCGGCAGATAGCCGAAAATGCCCTGCGCTTTGTGCAGTACGTTAATCAAGCTTCCGGGCTCGTTAATATACTCGGCAATTACTGCATCAAGCTCTTGATACTTTTCTTGATTTTTAGCATTACATGAACATGCCATTTTTCCTTTTCCCCCTTTTAAATGGTAAAATAACAGGATTGCTCCTGATTTCCGATTAATTAAAGAATCGTCTTATTTTACGGTCATCTTCAGCTTTTCTGCGGCTCCAACGCCGAAAAGCTTTAAGAGAACTGTTATTTCTATCATACTATAAATCAATATAAATTTCAAATTTATTTATAGTATATTGAAATAAAAGTTTCAAATGAGAAACGTGTATTCTTTTTATAAAATTAGTGAAATATCTCACAAAGCCTAATTTTATCGTTTCATCATTATAATAAAGACTCTTTATTTAATTGTCTTGGTTAGCAATCGCTTACACTCTTTAGCTTTTTTTGACA
This sequence comes from Clostridiales bacterium, assembly GCA_003343815.1. Classification (GTDB taxonomy): domain Bacteria; phylum Bacillota; class Peptococcia; order Peptococcales; family Peptococcaceae; genus QAKL01. The sequence goes on along the minus strand of QAKL01000044.1, from coordinate 11,092 downwards.
TTTGTTGCCTTAATTATCGTCTTTCTAAATGACAAATAACCTCCGCCGGCAAACACCGCGATGCCCAAAATGAACAGATACACATTAGCCGCCGTGAAATTATTAGCATTTGCAATCTCGCCGTACTCCAATAAATAGCGCGCTCCCAAACCCACACCCACAGCTGCTAAAACATATCCGTAATTTTTTAAAATATTTCCTTTGCTCAAACGCAAATACGCCAAAAGCGCGCCCAGCGGCACAAATGCCGCTATAAATACCACATATTTCAGCAAATCTCGACTGAAATCCAAATTGAAAATATTTAGTGGAAATAAACAACAGCTTAGTAAAATCAGCATCGCAAATTCAAAAACACACCAAAATTTTCGTCTGTCATTTAATCTTGCACAGATTTTCAGTCCTCGCTGCTCCTGCTTATCCATAGTCGGCCTCCTTCTGGTTAATATTGCCCCCTGTCAACTATTTTCCCATGCGTTTGCCGTATACAAAGCTGCCCATCAGCAAAATCAACGCTCCCGCCGTAAAGCTTGCCACATTGGCAAACGTAAAATTATATACATTCGATACCTCGCCAAACTCTATCCCATAGCGGCAGAGCAGGCCAAGTACGATCGCCCCTAAGCAATAGAGCAAATTTTTAAGCGTGTGTCCGCCTGCCACATTTAAATACGGCAGAAAACTCCCCAACTCTACAAAAGCAACGATAAACATCGCCGTATTTATGATTTCCAAAGTATTATCTCTCGTGTGTTTGGCGAGTGGAAACACGCAACAGCTGAAAAACATTAGCGCGGCGGCAAAGGCGATCATCCATGCCTTTTTATGTCGAGCAATATGCCCTGTTATTTGTTCTTTCCTATTATATATCAATAGAATTCACCTCCAAGCAAATCGATAATGCGCTTCAGTTCCTCTTCATTGTAGAAATTTATCTCGATTTTGCCTTTGCCACCACGGTTTTTAATCGCTACTTTTGTCTTAAAAACCTCTTTAAGCTGCTCTTGGACGATCTTTAATTCCGTATTCAGCTCATCGTCGTACTTTTTTTCCGCACGCTTTTCTGCCTTTTCTGCTGTAGATGGTTCGTCCTTCATTTGATTTATCAATACCTCTACCTGGCGCACGCTCAAACCATCATGATAAATATTTTCCGCCATATCGATCTGCCACGCCTTATCGCCAAGTGCCAATAGCGGCCGCACATGCCCCGCTGTGAGCTTGCCCTCTGCCACCATCGCAATAACTTCCTCCGGCAAATGCAAAAGGCGCACTATATTAGCGACCTGCGAGCGGGACTTGCCCATTCTTTTCGCCAATTCCTCTGCCGTATAGCCGAAGCGCTCCATCAGCAGCTTATAACCGCGCGCCTCCTCGATCACATTTAAATCACTGCGCTGCACATTTTCGATAAGCGCGATCTCCAGCATTTCCTGCTCGCTGTAATTTTTGACGATCGCCGGTACTTCCGCGAGTCCCGCTCTTTTCGCCGCGCGATAGCGCCGCTCGCCGGCGACGATAACATACTGCGTATCATTTTCGTTTTTATTAACGATAATCGGCACCAACACGCCGTGCTCTTTCACCGATGCCGCCAAATCCTGCATTTCATCCTCGTCAAAGACTTTACGCGGCTGCTCTGGATTTGGGATAATCTCTGCTAATGCAATTTTTTTGACCTCGTCGGCATTTTCTTTTAAAATTTCTTCTTCATCAAAAACCGGCAAAAGCGCACCCAAGCCCTTGCCAAGCCCTCCTTTAGCCTTAGCCACGAGCCAGCACCTCCTTTGCCATTTCCAAATAACTTTCCGCACCTTTCGATTTTGGGTCGTAGTCGATAATCGACACTCCATAACTCGGTGCCTCGCTCAAGCGCACGTTGCGCGGAATCACCGTCTGAAACACCTGCTTGCCAAAGCTCGCCCGCACATCATCCACAACCTGTTTCGAAAGATTTGTCCGATAATCATACATTGTCATAATAATTCCGCAAAGTTTCAAACGCGGGTTCAGACTTTTCTGGATCAGCTTAATCGTATTCAGCAGCTGGCTCAAACCCTCCAAAGCATAATACTCACACTGGATCGGCACAATATATTCGTCAGCCGCTGTAAGCGCGTTAATCGTCAAAAGGCCCAATGACGGCGGACTGTCGATAATCACATAATCATATCCGCTTCGCACCTCCTCAAGCGCGTCTTTCAAGCGCACTTCACGCGAAATTGCTGTCACCAGCTCCAATTCCGCTCCGGCTAAATCCATTTTTGCCGGCAAAACGTCTAAATTAAGCCGTACATTTTTCACCAGCAGCATTTCTGCCGGCACATTATTCACCACTGCGTCATACACTGACTTATCCAACGCATTTTTATCAATTCCCACGCCGCTTGAGGCGTTACCCTGCGGATCAAAATCCACCAGCAAAACTTTGCTGCCTAACTTACTCAAAGCCGCCGCCAAATTTATCGATGTCGTTGTTTTCGCCACCCCGCCTTTTTGGTTGGCAATAGTTATCACTTTGCTCATAATTTCACACCTTTTTTCGCAAAATTATTCTCTGCTTTCATTATACATCATTAGACGGCGCTTGCAAATAGTTTTTTCATCTTTTTCGTTAATATTTGTTTCACGTGAAACGCTGAATGAGAAAATGCTAAGACAATGTTTCACGTGAAACAAAAAAAGGAGCATTTGATTGCTCAAATGCTCCTTTTGCTTATTCTGCATCGTCAACCGCTTCATCGCGATAAGATTTCTCGCCATCCACAGTTTCCTCACGGTTGTAATCACGTTTATAATTACGACGATTGCCGTAACCGCCTTTCGAATTGTAATACGGCGGTTTATGTTTTTTCTTCGGTACGATAATCACTTTGCGGTATGGTTCCTCGCCCTCGCTGAATGTGCTCACGGTCTTATCATCCTGCAAAACCATATGGATAATACGTCTTTCCTGCGGGTTCATCGGCTCCAAAACCACTCTTTGGCCTGTACGTCTGGCCCTCTCTGCCAATTTGATGCCTAAATGCTCCAAAGTCTCTTCGCGTTTTTCGCGATAATTCTCGACATCAAGAATACCTTTGACTTTTTCTTCGCTTTCTTTATTTAAGACCAAATTCAGCAAAAATTGCAGCGCATCCAGAGTATCTCCGCGTCTGCCGATTAAAATACCTAAATTCTCGCCGATGATTTCGAAAAGAAAATATTCGTCTTTTTTCGTAACTTTTACCTCGGCATTAAGCTCCATATCGGCAAAAACTTGCTTCAAAAAGCCTACACCTACACGCTCGGCAGAATATTTCTCTGTAACTTTGATGCGGGCATTTTTACCGCCGAAACCCAAAAATCCTTTGGTTGGCTGCTCCAAAATTTCGTAAGTAACGTCGTCCGCCTCTAATCCAAAACTGTCCAAAGCCGATTTTAACGCCTCTTCAACAGTTTTAGCCGAAAATTCTTCACTTCTCATTTTCTTACTCCTTTTACTTTACCCATCAGTCAAACAAGCTTTATTTCTGCTCCTCACTATCAGATGGTGTCGGAGTCTTTTTGATATACTCAGCCTTAGGCTTCGCTTTTTTCTGTTTCTTTTTACTCGGAGCCTGTCCGCGCAATCTCTGCTCTTCTTTGATACGTTCTCTCTCCAAACGCTCGGCTTCGGCTTTTTCAGCTCTGATCGCCAATTCTTTTTTTCGCTTATCGTTTAAAACATACTGCTGGACGATACCCATAATAGAGAACATTACCCAGTACAAGCACAAGCCGGACGGAAAACTGATCGACATCCAGCCGATCATTAACGGCATGATGTAAAGCATCATTTTCATGGTCGGGTTATCATCCATGCCCACCATCGAAATTTTCTGCTGCAAAAACATAGACAGCGCTACTAAAATAGGCAGTATATAATAAGGATCTTTCTCCGCTAAATTCGGAATCCAAAAGAAGCCCGCATAATCCAAATTGGTAAATTCGTAAGTCCGCATCGCCTGATACAAACCGATTAAAATCGGCATTTGAATCAGTAACGGCAAACATCCGGCAGCAGGCTTGACATCGTGCTCTTTATATAGCTCAGCCATCGCCTTATTTAATTTCTCCGGATTGTTCTGATATTTTTTCTGCAATTCCTGCATCTTCGGCTGAATTTCCTGCATTCCCAAAGTAGAACGCATTTGTTTTAAGGTTAACGGATACAAGATAACCTTAATAATAATCGCGATCAAAATTACAGCCAAAGCATAACTGGGAAATCCGATCACATTTGTCAGCTCAAAGAGCTTGTCAATAATAAATGTGAAAAACTCTCTAATATATGCCAATCTTCACCTGTAAACGATTACAGGTCTTCACCTCCTGTATTCCCGGATATCTAATATTTTCCATTTTATGGCACTGGGTCGTACCCTCCGGCATGAAAAGGATTACATTTTAATATGCGGCGCACAGCCAAATACCCGCCTTTCAAAGCGCCGTATTTGCTTACCGCCTCATAAGCATACTGAGAGCACGTCGGTACAAAACGACAGCTGGGATACTTTTTTAAGCCTGAAATATTTTTACGGTAAAATGTAATCATCCCTAACAGAATCTTTTTCGGCCACGCTCTCATAAAACCCCACTCTTCTTTAAAAGATAGCTCATATCGCGCTTTATCTCCTGATAATTTGCCTTTTTAATCGGTGCGCGCGCTAAAAAAACCAAATCATACCCACGGGAAATTTCCGTCAAATATTCCTTGGCCGCCGCCCGCAGCCTGCGTTTAATCAAATTGCGCTCATGTGCTTTGCCGTTTTTCTTCGAAACGCTGAATCCTATTTTCAACTCGCTATCTTCTCTTTTACGGACAAAAAGCACAATATTTCTGGCCGCAAAGGAACGACTGTCTTGATAGATTTTCGTGAATTCACTGTTTTTTCTTACCCGATAAGCTTTAGGCAGCATTTCTTCATCTCCAAATCAAGCAAAAAAGAACAAGCCTGCCGGAAATTTACCGCACGCGGACAAATCTCTGGGCAGGCTGAAGCGGCAATTATGCGCTCAATACTTTTCTGCCTTTTGCTCTTCTTCTTTTCAATACATTGCGTCCGGTCGGACTGGACATTCTTGCTCTGAAGCCATGCACTCTTTTATGTTTGCGATTTTTCGGCTGATATGTTCTTTTCATTTGTAAGCACCTCCCAATTAATCTAACAGTCCATTACAAATTATATCTTATCCACAGCCTGCGGTCAAGAGAAAAAATAATTTTTTTCAGCTTTTTTTCGCCTTTTTATGCCTGTTTTTTCATAAAATAAGTTATTAGTTCGCATAGCCGCGCCGCACTTGTGTATAATGTGGATATTTTTTAAAAAATGAGCGCTTTATACACATTTTCCTGTTGATAAGTTGTGGATTTTTTGCTATGATATACACATATCAACA
>QAKL01000044.1:0-5308 GCA_003343815.1 Clostridiales bacterium | reverse complement strand
TCTTTCAAGCGCACTTCACGCGAAATTGCTGTCACCAGCTCCAATTCCGCTCCGGCTAAATCCATTTTTGCCGGCAAAACGTCTAAATTAAGCCGTACATTTTTCACCAGCAGCATTTCTGCCGGCACATTATTCACCACTGCGTCATACACTGACTTATCCAACGCATTTTTATCAATTCCCACGCCGCTTGAGGCGTTACCCTGCGGATCAAAATCCACCAGCAAAACTTTGCTGCCTAACTTACTCAAAGCCGCCGCCAAATTTATCGATGTCGTTGTTTTCGCCACCCCGCCTTTTTGGTTGGCAATAGTTATCACTTTGCTCATAATTTCACACCTTTTTTCGCAAAATTATTCTCTGCTTTCATTATACATCATTAGACGGCGCTTGCAAATAGTTTTTTCATCTTTTTCGTTAATATTTGTTTCACGTGAAACGCTGAATGAGAAAATGCTAAGACAATGTTTCACGTGAAACAAAAAAAGGAGCATTTGATTGCTCAAATGCTCCTTTTGCTTATTCTGCATCGTCAACCGCTTCATCGCGATAAGATTTCTCGCCATCCACAGTTTCCTCACGGTTGTAATCACGTTTATAATTACGACGATTGCCGTAACCGCCTTTCGAATTGTAATACGGCGGTTTATGTTTTTTCTTCGGTACGATAATCACTTTGCGGTATGGTTCCTCGCCCTCGCTGAATGTGCTCACGGTCTTATCATCCTGCAAAACCATATGGATAATACGTCTTTCCTGCGGGTTCATCGGCTCCAAAACCACTCTTTGGCCTGTACGTCTGGCCCTCTCTGCCAATTTGATGCCTAAATGCTCCAAAGTCTCTTCGCGTTTTTCGCGATAATTCTCGACATCAAGAATACCTTTGACTTTTTCTTCGCTTTCTTTATTTAAGACCAAATTCAGCAAAAATTGCAGCGCATCCAGAGTATCTCCGCGTCTGCCGATTAAAATACCTAAATTCTCGCCGATGATTTCGAAAAGAAAATATTCGTCTTTTTTCGTAACTTTTACCTCGGCATTAAGCTCCATATCGGCAAAAACTTGCTTCAAAAAGCCTACACCTACACGCTCGGCAGAATATTTCTCTGTAACTTTGATGCGGGCATTTTTACCGCCGAAACCCAAAAATCCTTTGGTTGGCTGCTCCAAAATTTCGTAAGTAACGTCGTCCGCCTCTAATCCAAAACTGTCCAAAGCCGATTTTAACGCCTCTTCAACAGTTTTAGCCGAAAATTCTTCACTTCTCATTTTCTTACTCCTTTTACTTTACCCATCAGTCAAACAAGCTTTATTTCTGCTCCTCACTATCAGATGGTGTCGGAGTCTTTTTGATATACTCAGCCTTAGGCTTCGCTTTTTTCTGTTTCTTTTTACTCGGAGCCTGTCCGCGCAATCTCTGCTCTTCTTTGATACGTTCTCTCTCCAAACGCTCGGCTTCGGCTTTTTCAGCTCTGATCGCCAATTCTTTTTTTCGCTTATCGTTTAAAACATACTGCTGGACGATACCCATAATAGAGAACATTACCCAGTACAAGCACAAGCCGGACGGAAAACTGATCGACATCCAGCCGATCATTAACGGCATGATGTAAAGCATCATTTTCATGGTCGGGTTATCATCCATGCCCACCATCGAAATTTTCTGCTGCAAAAACATAGACAGCGCTACTAAAATAGGCAGTATATAATAAGGATCTTTCTCCGCTAAATTCGGAATCCAAAAGAAGCCCGCATAATCCAAATTGGTAAATTCGTAAGTCCGCATCGCCTGATACAAACCGATTAAAATCGGCATTTGAATCAGTAACGGCAAACATCCGGCAGCAGGCTTGACATCGTGCTCTTTATATAGCTCAGCCATCGCCTTATTTAATTTCTCCGGATTGTTCTGATATTTTTTCTGCAATTCCTGCATCTTCGGCTGAATTTCCTGCATTCCCAAAGTAGAACGCATTTGTTTTAAGGTTAACGGATACAAGATAACCTTAATAATAATCGCGATCAAAATTACAGCCAAAGCATAACTGGGAAATCCGATCACATTTGTCAGCTCAAAGAGCTTGTCAATAATAAATGTGAAAAACTCTCTAATATATGCCAATCTTCACCTGTAAACGATTACAGGCCTTCACCTCCTGTATTCCCGGATATCTAATATTTTCCATTTTATGGCACTGGGTCGTACCCTCCGGCATGAAAAGGATTACATTTTAATATGCGGCGCACAGCCAAATACCCGCCTTTCAAAGCGCCGTATTTGCTTACCGCCTCATAAGCATACTGAGAGCACGTCGGTACAAAACGACAGCTGGGATACTTTTTTAAGCCTGAAATATTTTTACGGTAAAATGTAATCATCCCTAACAGAATCTTTTTCGGCCACGCTCTCATAAAACCCCACTCTTCTTTAAAAGATAGCTCATATCGCGCTTTATCTCCTGATAATTTGCCTTTTTAATCGGTGCGCGCGCTAAAAAAACCAAATCATACCCACGGGAAATTTCCGTCAAATATTCCTTGGCCGCCGCCCGCAGCCTGCGTTTAATCAAATTGCGCTCATGTGCTTTGCCGTTTTTCTTCGAAACGCTGAATCCTATTTTCAACTCGCTATCTTCTCTTTTACGGACAAAAAGCACAATATTTCTGGCCGCAAAGGAACGACTGTCTTGATAGATTTTCGTGAATTCACTGTTTTTTCTTACCCGATAAGCTTTAGGCAGCATTTCTTCATCTCCAAATCAAGCAAAAAAGAACAAGCCTGCCGGAAATTTACCGCACGCGGACAAATCTCTGGGCAGGCTGAAGCGGCAATTATGCGCTCAATACTTTTCTGCCTTTTGCTCTTCTTCTTTTCAATACATTGCGTCCGGTCGGACTGGACATTCTTGCTCTGAAGCCATGCACTCTTTTATGTTTGCGATTTTTCGGCTGATATGTTCTTTTCATTTGTAAGCACCTCCCAATTAATCTAACAGTCCATTACAAATTATATCTTATCCACAGCCTGCGGTCAAGAGAAAAAATAATTTTTTTCAGCTTTTTTTCGCCTTTTTATGCCTGTTTTTTCATAAAATAAGTTATTAGTTCGCATAGCCGCGCCGCACTTGTGTATAATGTGGATATTTTTTAAAAAATGAGCGCTTTATACACATTTTCCTGTTGATAAGTTGTGGATTTTTTGCTATGATATACACATATCAACAACTTTAGCGCCAAAGCGTTCAAAGAGCGCTCATTTTTTGTCCGTAATTTTTGCAAAAATTGCTTGCTTATTCATATTTTTCTATTGCATATAGCGGGCATCTTTGCTATGATATCTACTGCGCCGATACATATTTCGACAAATTGCTACATATTTATTACTGCCACTTTATTACTGCCACGCTTGGAGGTCCTGTCATGTTTGAATTACAGCTCGCTAAAATATGGGAACAGGCCTTGGAAATCACCCGCCACGATGTTTCCAAGCCTACCTTTGACACTTGGTTTAAAGATACGGAATTAATGGCTTACTACGGCGATACTTTGGTCATCAAAACGCCTAACGAATACTGCAAAAATACTTTGGAAAACAGCTACTACCACATCCTGCAAAAAAATTTAGAGGAGCTTTTGGAGCACAATATCAAATTAACCTTCATCACACCTAAAGAAACCGGTGCCGATACTTTAGCCGCCGAGCTTTTACCCAAAGCAAGCAACGCTCCCGCCTGCCCGATCAAAGAAGAGCCTGTCTTTACCGAGCCGCTTTTTCAGGAACAGCTGGATTTCAGCAATTTTAATCTAAATCCCAAATACACTTTCGACTCCTTTGTCATCGGCAAAGGCAACAATTTTGCCTACGCCGCCTGCGAGGCTGTCGCCAATAACATCATTTCTAATTTTTCCAATAAACGCACCTATAACCCGCTTTTCATCTACGGCAACCCGGGACTGGGCAAAACTCACTTGATGCAAGCCACGGCGCACGAAGTTTTAAAGCACAATAAAAATATCAAGGTTGTCTATATTTCCAGCGAAAACTTCATGATTGACTTTATCGAAAGCATCAAAAATAGCAACATGTCCAAATTCCGCGATAAATACCGCAAAGTGGACATCCTTTTGATTGACGATATTCAGTTTTTGAAAGATAAAGAGGGCACGCAGGAGGAATTTTTTCACACCTTTAACGCCCTGCATGAAGCCAATAAGCAAATCATCATCTCCAGCGACCGTCCGCCCAAGGAAATACCTACATTGGAGGAGCGCTTACGCACCCGTTTCGAATGGGGCTTGATTACCGATATTCAAGCGCCGGATTTTGAGACACGCGTCGCTATTTTGCGCAAAAAAGCGCAGGATGAAAATTTGGAACTGCCTGACTCGGTAGCCTACTACATCGCCGAAAACACCCAGTCGAGTATTCGTGAGTTAGAGGGTGCTTTGGTGCGTTTAGCTGCTTTCTCCTCGCTCAATCATCGCACGATCGATATTGATTTAGCTAAAGAATGCCTGCAAAGCATCATTCCCACCACGGCAAATATCGTCATCACCCCCGAGGTCATAAAGCAGAAAGTCGCCGAGATTTATAATATCAAAGTGGACGAGTTCTCTGCCAAAAAGCGCAACCGCAACATCGCCTATCCCAGACAAATCGCCATGTATCTCTGCCGCGATATGACTGACCTTTCCCTGCCCAAAATCGGCGAATATTTCGGAGGACGCGACCACTCTACCGTCATCCACGCCTGCGAGCGCATCGCCAGCGATTTAAAAACCGATTTATCATTACAAGCCACGATCAACAATATCAAAAACCAACTTACCGGCTCTAATTAAGAGCCGGCTTTTTTGCACAAGAATAAATTTTGCGGCATACATTAAACCAAGGAGGTGAGCCGATGCTGATCGGACTGGCGGGAAACACTATATTAATCAAACAAAAACTGCATATACTTAGCGCTCTTGGTTTCGACTGTCTTATTTTAGATGAAAACGCCGACTGGCAAGCCATCGATGGGTTAATTTTGAGCGGTACTTCGTTAGCCGATTGGTCAGATCATGCGCAAATCACCGCTTGCCTGCAGGATCCGCGCTGGCGTAACCAGCCGATTTTAGCTGAGGGCTTAGGTTCGCTTTTTTTGGATAAAGCGCACAGCCGTCTATTAAGCGCGCTCGTCGAGACGCACACCGCGCCAAACACCGCCGAGCTCATCTCCGTCCCCTCCTGGGACGACGCGCATCTTTTAGCCCATTTCTCCGGTGGAATATATTTTTCCGACATCGCACCCAATATTGCTGTTTT
>QAKL01000045.1 GCA_003343815.1 Clostridiales bacterium | reverse complement strand
GGAGGAGATACAAAAATGAAGATCGCATTAGCGGGTAACCCTAACAGCGGTAAGACGACATTGTTTAATGCCTTAACCGGCTCTAACCAATTTGTCGGAAACTGGCCTGGTGTTACCGTTGAGAAAAAGGAAGGTAAGCTGAAAGGTCATCATGATGTGACCATTATGGACTTGCCGGGTATTTATTCGTTATCGCCGTACACCCCGGAAGAGGTTGTGGCTCGTAATTATTTAATCAAGGACAGACCGGACGCTATTTTGAACGTCGTTGACGGTACAAACTTAGAGCGTAACTTATATTTGACTACGCAATTATTAGAATTGGGTCTGCCGTTAGTTTTAGCTATTAACATGAGTGACGTTGTCAGCAAAAACGGTGACAAAATCGACTGTGCTAAATTAGGTAAGCAATTAGGCTGCCAAGTAATTGAGATTTCCGCTTTGAAAGGTAAAGGCATCAAAGAAGCTGCCGACATGATTGTCAAAGCCGCAAAATCCAACGAAAACGCTGTTCCGGTGCATGAGTACTCCGGTCCGATCGAGCATACTTTGGCTCACATCGAAGAGGCTGTGCTGCACAACATGCCGGAAAATCAGCAACGTTGGTATGCGATCAAAGTATTTGAGCAGGATGAATTGGTTTTAAAAGAACTGAACATTGCCTCCGATACGATGAAGCACATCAAAGGCGACATCGCCGATTGTGAGAAAGAATTGGGCGATGAGGCTGAGTCCATCATTATTTCCGAACGTTATGGCTATATCGCTAAAGTTATGAAAGAGTGCCTGCAGCGCAGCAAAAAAGCCGCAATGTCGACCTCTGATAAAATTGACCGCATTGTTACCAACAGATTTTTTGCATTGCCGATTTTCGCGGTTGTTATGACTTTAGTGTACTATGTATCTATTACCACTGTCGGTGGTTTGCTGACCGACTGGACCAATGATGTTTTGTTCGGTGAGATTATTCCGCCGGCTGTTGAAAGTTTCTTAGTAAGTGTTGGTTGTGCTGATTGGTTACAGAGCCTGATTTTGGACGGCATTGTTGCCGGTGTCGGTGCAGTATTGGGCTTCGTGCCTCAGATGTTAGTCTTGTTTGCTTTCTTGGCATTCTTGGAGTCCTGCGGCTACATGGCTCGTATCGCGTTTATCATGGATAGAATCTTCCGCAAATTTGGGCTTAGCGGTAAATCCTTTATCCCGATGTTAATCGGTACCGGTTGCGGCGTACCGGGCATCATGGCTTCTCGTACCATTGAAAACCAGCGTGATCGTCGTATGACTATCATGACTACTACTTTTATTCCTTGCGGCGCTAAAATTCCTTTCATCGCTTTGATGGCCGGTGCTGTATTCGGCGGTGCTTGGTGGGTAGCTCCAAGTGCTTACTTCGTAGGTATGGCTGCTATCGTTTGCTCCGGTATTATCTTGAAGAAAACTAAGATGTTCGAGGGCGAGGCTGCTCCGTTCGTTATGGAGTTACCGGCTTACCACTGGCCGACTGTCGGCAACATCCTCCGCAGCATGTGGGAGAGAGGTTGGAGCTTTATTAAAAAGGCCGGTACTATCATTTTGTTAGCAACCATCGTCATCTGGTTCTTGCAAGGCTTTGGCTTTGAGAACGGCGGTTTCGGTATGGTTGAAGATATTGAAAACAGCTTGTTGGCAGTTATCGGCGGCGCTTTGGCATTCTTGTTCAAACCTCTGGGTTGGGGCAGCTGGCAGTACGCTGTGGCAGCTATCAGCGGTTTGGTTGCAAAAGAAAACATCGTTGCTACTATGGGTATCGTCTTTGGCTTTGCTGAAGTTGCAGAAGACGGTGTGGAAATTTGGGGCTTGATGGCTTCGCAGTTAACGGTGGTCAGTGGTTATTCTTTCTTGATTTTCAATCTTTTGTGCGCTCCTTGCTTTGCGGCTATTGGTGCTATTCGCAGAGAGATGAACAATGCTAAGTGGACTTGGTTTGCTATCGGTTATGAGTGCGGCTTTGCTTACATTGTTGCATTTATGATTAATACGTTAGGCAACTTCTTAATCTTCGGTCAGTTCGGTATCGGCACAGTGGCAGGCTTGGTCGTTTTGGTCGCATTCCTCTACATGCTGTTCCGCAAAGACCCTGCTAAAAAATTAGAAGCAGCAAGCAAAAAAATCGCTGCCTAATTAAGTGATTTTTCGTTCAAAGGAAGTGATTGTTATGGCAACTGCATTAATTTCTTTAGGCTTAATCGTGATTGTGGGTTTGATTATCCGCAGTATGCATAAGGACAAGAAAAACGGCACTTCCTGCCATTGCGGTGGAAATTGCGGTGCTTGCCATGGCGGAGATTCCTGTCAGAGCCAAAAATAGATTGTTTTAAATTGTTAGGACAGAAACCTAAAATAGATTTTTCGCAAAAATCGCAGAAAACAGCCTTGTTTGCACAAGGCTGTTTTTGTATGTAAAAAAGCCCCTTGTTGGGAGCTTTAAGCGTTTATCTGCATATTTCGCACGCGGACGGTTGGTGAGCCCTCAGAGCCGTAAAAGGTGAGGTCGTTTCCGATCATATCAATATTGACTAATAAATCTTTCAAATTGCCGGCGATGGTGATCCCGCGCACTGCATGGGTGAATTTGCCGTTTTCGATTAAGATACCTGCGGCGCCCAAGGAGAAATTGCCGGTTAGGGTATTGGCGGTATGTGCGCCTAAAATGTGCGTAATGTATACCCCGTGTGCTGTCTCAGTGATGATTTCCTCTGGTGCGCATGTCCCTTTAGCGAGGTAATAATTACTTGTAGAGGGGCGGGGCGGAGTTTTGTAGGAGGAGCGTCCAGCATTGCCGGTCGATACGGCTCCGGCTTGGGCGGCAGATTTAGCATCGTAAAGATAGCGGCAGAGGATGCCGTCTGAGACAATTTCCGTTTTTTTCGAAGCGGTGCCCTCGCCGTCAAATGAGGAAGAACCGAGCGCGGCGCTGATAGTGCCGTCATCCATGATTTTAACGCCTTTAGCGGCTATTTTTTGACCGAGATTTTGGGCGTACATGGATTTATTTTTGAGTACATTTTCGCCAGTGAAACTGGGCGCTAAAAGCTCTAAAAACTGACACGCGATGTACGGATCAAGCACGACGGCGCATTTTGCGGAAGCTATGCCGCGCGCACCCAAAAGGACGGTCGCTCTTTTGGCGGTCATCTCGGTACAAATTTGGGGATCGAGCGCGCTTAAAGAGGTCGCTTGGCAAAAGCCGCTGCCGTTATCACGGTCGGAGCCGTCGGTGCCCAAGGCGGTGCAGGAGAGCGCGCAGTAGCTGCTCTGCTCGTGCGCTGCGACATTGTGCGAATTATAAAGCCATATTTCGGATACAGCCTCCTGGTAAGCAGTATGCTCTACTTTGGCAATGTTGGGCTTAGATAGGACGGCGCTTTCACACTGACAAGCGAGATATATCTTATCGTCCAAGCTTGTTTGGGCGATTTTTTCATCGTAAGTCTGCACTTCCGGGTAGTTTTGTTTTTCAACCAAGGTCAAATATGGGTTGGGATCGCTGTAGGCAGTGTAGTTAAGCGCTAAATTAATCGTATTTTTTACAGCCTCGGGCGTGAACGAGGCGGTGTAGGCATAGCCTTGGCGGTTGTTTTTGATGACTCGGAGTCCTAAACCGAGGCTCTGGGCGCGGGTTGTTTCGGTGATTTCACTTGATTTTACTTTGAGGCTCAAGGATTCGCCTTTTTCGAAATAAACCTCTGTTTCGTCACTGCCCAGATGGGCGGCGTGAGCCAATATTTTTTGGGCTAAGGTATTGTAATCTTCCATGCGGTTTATCTCCTTTCGATCGTGATTTCACCGGCGGTGCCGCCGACTACGAGGTTGTTGATTTTTAATGTAGGCTGAGCGTCGGCGACGGGCGCACTTTGACCTGATTTACCGCAGGTGCCGATCGCAAAGCCTAAGTCACTGCCGACCATTTCGACGTCGTTTAAGCTTTTGGGGCCGTTGCCTGCCAAAGTAGCGCCGCGCACTTGGTAGGAGATTTCGCCACTAATGATCATAAAGCCCTCGGCGACGTCAAAGACATAATCTCCGTTTAGGGTATTGACCTGTCCGCCGCCCATTTTGGTTACTAATAATCCGTGCTCCACCGCAGCAATTATTTCCTCCGGATCGTCCGTACCCGGCATGATCAGCGTATTGCTCATACGCACGACTGGCTTGTGGCGGTAGGATTGGCGGCGGCCGTTAGCGGTGGAAAAAGCACCGACTTTTTTGGCGGTATGATAATCGTACATATAGCTTTGCAAAATGCCGTTTTCAATTAAAACATTACGTCTGCCGGTGAAGCCTTCGTCATCGTAGGCGTAGGAGCCGTAGCGACAGTCAAGCGTAGCGTCATCGACGACAGTAATGCGGCTGTCAGCTACTTGCTTGCCCAATTTTCCGGCATAGGCAGACATGCCCTTTTCGACTAAATCGCCCTCTAATCCGTGACCGCAGGCCTCGTGCACCATAGTGCCGCCGGCAGAGGAAGCCATGACGACGGGCATTTTGCCGCCGGGGCAGGGCTTGGCGGAGAGAAGAGAAACGGCGCGGCGGGCGGCGTTTTCGCCGACCATGAGCGCGGCATCATCGTTTAAGATTTCATAACCTATTGTGCCGCCTAACGAATCAAAGCCCGTCTGGACGGAATTTTCGTCCCGAGCGATAGCATTTACGGATAAGCGGGTGCGGATGCGCTCGTCGCATACCAGACGCCCGGCAGTGGAGGCGATAAGGACATTTTGGGTGATGTCGCTGTAGCTTACGCTGGTGCGCGTGATGTTTTCGTCGGTGTTTAAAGCCGCTTGATCGCAAGCTTTGATCTGGGTGATTTTGTCTTCTAAAGCAATACTTTCCGGACGAATAACGGCCTGGCTTTGGTGCGTGAGGGGATAGGAAAAATCTAAAGTGACTTCCTCACAGTCACCTTGGGCGGCTTGGGCGGTTTTTTGGGCGATAGATAAAAGATTGGCATAGTCTAAATCGTTGGTCGAGGCATAGGCGATATTTTCGCCGTTAATGACGCGCAAGCCCAAGCCCTGCTCTTCACCCATATTGAGCTGCTCGATTTTGCCGCCGTCGGCGCCGATAGTGCAGACTTTTTTATCTTCGATAAATATTTCGGCAAATTCGGCACCGCCTTTTTGCGCGGTTTTTAATATTTCGCTGATTTGGCTTTCGCTTAAAAAATCTATCAAGAAGATCCCTCCTTTGTTAAAATATATGAGTGTGGCTAAAGATAATGCAGAAAAAGTCACCTTGCGGTGACTTTTGATTATTTCAGGTTTTCCGGATTGAGCGAGTCAAGCTCTTCCAAAACGAATCGGCCGTCTTTGCGGATTAATACGTCGTCAAAATAAATTTCGCCGCCGCCGTAAGCTGGCGTTTGGATGTAAACTAAATCCCAGTGGATCGAGGAGTCGTTGCCGTTCGGGGCTTCCTCGTAGCAGCGGCCGGGAGTCAGGTGGATACTGCCGGAGATTTTTTCGTCAAACAAGGTATCCTTCATTGGGACATTGATAAAGGGATTGACACCGATGGCAAATTCGCCGATGTGGCGCGCGCCTTCGTCGATGTCTAAGACTTGGTTGAGACGCTCGGTATCGTTGGCGGTAGCTTTGACGATTTTGCCGTCTTTGAACTCAAAAACGATGTTTTCGTAGGTAAATCCCTCGTGGACGGAGGGGGTATTGTAGCTGATCGTCCCGTTAATGGAGTCGCGCACCGGAGCGGTGTAAATCTCGCCATCGGGGATGTTCATTTTGCCGTCGCATTTGATCGCGGGGATATCTTTGATCGAAAAGGTCAAATCAGTGCCGGGACCGACTAAGCGGACTTTGTCGGTTTTATTCATCAAAGCGACTAAATTGTCCATGGCTTTGCTCATTTTGCTGTAGTCCAAATTGCAGACATTGTAATAATAATCTTCAAAAGCCTCCAAGCTCATGTTCGCTAATTGCGCCATAGCGTAGTTGGGATAGCGTAGGACGACCCAGCGGGTGTTGTTGACGCGTTCGTTTAAAACGGGAGTGGAGGAAATAGACCAGATATTTTGCTTATCTTTCGGGACATCGGAGAGCTCGGAAATGTTTTCGCTGGCACGGACGGCGATGTAGCAGTCAATGTCTTTCATTTTTTCCAATTCCAATTTATTTTCCCAATCCAGCTGCTCTTTGGTCGCGCCTAGCATGATCTCTCTTTGCAAAGTGCTGTCTTCTAATTTTAAGTAAGGCAGTCCGCCTGCTTTGTAGACTTCTTTGACCAAAGCGCGTCCTAATTCAAATGCGCTGGTGCCGATGATGTGGATGTAAACTTTATCGCCTGCTTTGACGGCGGTAGAATAATTGACTAAATTTTGGGCTAAAATTTCATTACGTGGATCCATAAAAATCACTCCTTCGAAAATGCATTTTAAAGCATAATTATTTTAGCATAGTTGGCTTAAATGTGCAAGTTTTCATTGCATTTATTCGGGAAAAATGTTAAACTAAAAACAGTATAGAGTTTGGAGAAAGGATGAGTGTGATGAGTGTCAAGGTAATTACCGACAGCACCTCGTATATACCTGAGAGTGAGCAGGAAAAATATGATATTGCTTTGGTGTCTTTAAGCGTGCTTTTGGATGGAGAAAGCATACGCGAGATGGATATTCCTTATAATGAATTTTACGAGCGCATGAGCCGCGCCAAAACTATTCCGACTTCTTCGCAGCCGGCGGTGGGCGAGCTGACCGAGGCTTTCGAAAAAGTATTAGCCGCGGGCAATGATATTTTCGGGGTCTTTATTTCGTCAAAAATGAGCGGAACCTATCAGACGGCGTTGATGATAAAACAGCAGCTTTTGGAGAAATATCCCGAGCGCAAAATCGAGATCATGGACTCGGGTACGAACTGCATGCAGTTGGGCTTTATTGCGCTTGAGGCGGCAAAAGCAGGCATGAACGGCGCGAGTATGGAAGAAGTATGGCAGGCGGCGGAGCAGGTGCGCACGCACAGCCGCTTTATTTTCACACCGGAGGTGCTGGATTATCTGCAAAAAGGCGGCCGTATCGCCAGAGCCTCGGCTTTATTGGGAACACTTTTGCAAATTAAACCCGTTTTGACGGTTAATGACGGCGTGGCGGATGTCTTTGCCAAGGTGCGCACCAAGAAAAAAGCGGTCGAGGCGATCGTGGACGGCATGAATGAGGAGGTCAAAGGGCATGAGATCGGCGGCGTGATGGTGCATCATATTAATTGCGCTGAGGAGGGGCGCGCTTTGGCGGATCGTTTGGAAAAGCAATTCGGCATCAAAATCGGGATTCAGTCTATCGGGCCGATTATCGGCGTGCATGTAGGCCCTGGCGCGATCGGCGTCGCCTACTGGTGGAAATAAGATTTTATTTTGCTTAGTGAGGGTTATTTTACAGGGCATATTCAGCGCCTTTCGCTCGTACAATAGGAGTG
>QAKL01000105.1 GCA_003343815.1 Clostridiales bacterium | reverse complement strand
CCGTCTATGAGCAGATTGACTGCTGTCATACCGGATGAACCTATGTCGAGCGTGCGATTATTCTTGCGACTTGTTCCACTGTTCTGCACATAGGAAGCCGCCGAGCTGCCAAGGACCTCGGTGCTGTCCGTATTGGTCGTGTAGGTGCAGACTGTACGGCCCCAGTTGTCGAAGATCACTTCCTGCCGCAAATCGTCGCTTGTTTCTTTTTTATGGTCTGCGCCCCAATCACGGTAGCTAGCGCGGTTCAGACCATTCCAGCAGCTTACGATGTTACCAATCACATGGGTTGTGCCGCTCAGATAGTATTCGTAAAACTGATTAACGGTGCCGTCAGAATCATAGGTGTAGCAGATTCCATAATTCGCTTCCTGGTCATAAGCGCAGGTCATCCCGTAGGTGTTATAGGTGTAATCCGCTTTCGCACCATCTGGATAAACGACATAGTCCAGATAGCGAATACCTCCGGAGGTATTGTAATAGAAGAGAGTTTCCCGCCCAGCTTCATCGTAGACACCGGTAATGTTGTTGTTGGAATCATAAACGAAGCGTGCCAACTGTTCCGAGCTTCCGCCGCTGGTCAGCCGCCAAATCGAGGTAAGCTGATTATGAACCGCGTTTGTTGGACGCCATGTGGTAGAAGCTGCTCCGTTAAAGGTGCTATAGTTATAGCAATAGTAGATGCCGTTGCCGTAGGCGTCTTTTGTGTAGGTGAGGATGCCGTCGCGGAAGTAGGTTTCGTTCCCGTAATCGTCGGTCATTTTGAAATTGGTATGACCGGTTTCGGAAACAAGCGTGATTTTCAGGCCAAGGCCATCTTCGTCTTCGTAGACACCGCTGGAGGTTTCATAAAAATAATGTTGCGTTCCATCGCCGTCCGTGTAGACCCAGTAAAGCGTATTGGTGTCATCTTCTGCAATCCGCACAGATTGAATGCACTGCTGGGCAGAGAGCTTCCAGCCGCCGCCAAGGATCATATTTTGGAAATCTCGTGTATATCTATCTGAAGAAGATCCGAAGTAGCTGTTGTTCAGTGCAGAGTTATACACCAAAGACAGGCTGAACGGCATAACATTGCTGTCCGAAGTGATGATAGGATTCTCTATCGTCAGACGCTGCATATGGTCGGAAACATAACCTGTACCTGCACGGCCGGCACTTTGTGTCTGGTAGGTATAGTAATCCTCCAGGCCGAAGTCATTCCGATAAGTCACTGCAAAATAGGTGTTGCTTGCAGAAGTGTAAAGGGTTGAAGCAATCCGTTTGGAGGATGAGCAGTCAGATTTTAGGAGCAATGTACGATTCTGCGTGCCGTTTTGATACCAGTCTCTTACCGCTCTGGTAAGGTCGAGGGCAATGTAAGTTCTCGTTGTTGAAGATGTCAGTTTAGTAAAATCCTCGATCCTGCTGTTGTAATTTGTTGCGCCGCCTGGATGTACATTATTCCATGTCATGTTTTTCAGCCAGTTATCGTAAGTTTGGCCAGAACTCTTATCTATGGTCAGACGATGCGCTTCCATCATCATATAATTTGCCGAGGAATCGTTGCTGAATGTGCTGTGGCGAACGTTGATCGCTGCATTGGTCACAACACTTCCGGCAGGCAGCGACGGAAGTGTGTTGATGTGCGTGATGATCTGATACTCGCCTCCGTTATTTAGCGCGGTATAGCCGATATAGTGAGAAGTGCCGGAATAGGTAGTAGCTGGATTACCGGAAAAAATATAACTCCATGATAGAGGATTCGAGCTTTGCAGCTTAAAAATCGTTGGGTCAATAGCAACCGGGAACTGTGCGGTGTTCATCCATTCCGCATCAGCCTCTACGCAGAGGAGATATTTCCCATCTGCAAGATTGTCAAGCGTATATGCTGCTGCATCGGAATACGTATTTGACGAATCTATCATGTAGGGCGCAGGAATGATATAAATGGGTGTTTGTTCATCATCCACCAAAAGAATGGAACCGTCCTCCTGCATGATCGGCATCAAACCGTCAAGTTGCATGACGAAGGAAAACTCATAGCAATCCCGTGGTTGGTTGACAATGATGCTCTCTTTGATGTTGTAGCCAAAAACCTCATATTTGAGATCAACGCTATCATAGACATTCTCGTATAATAAAGATGACGAAAGCGTATCTGGGAGGAATGAGGTTTCCGCTTCAGTGGAAACCGACATAGCTTCGCTGCCGTCTTGAATCTGTGCTTCCACAGCTCCGTGGAACTGAAGTGCTTTTTCAGCAAATACGGCATCCGATTGTGTAACGGAATAAGATGCATCCTCCGTTGTAGTTGGTGTCGTAATCTCGGATACTCCCTGTTTTGGCATCGGTTCCGTAGCTTCCGACACTGAAGCAGATTCAGAAGTCTCTGGATTTAAGGTACTGTCTTCCGGAGAAGTCGTTTGCGTAACGTCCTCCTCAGCATCGGCGGATGTGCCAAACAAAGACAGGTGGACAGAATAATCGCCAAACGAGGTAGAAAACAAGTCACCACCCTGCAGATTTGCTGCAAAGCTCAGGTACTCCTGCCCGTTACGGGCTGAATACACCTTGGCTGTGTTCACACTATCAAAATAAAGAGTATTGTCAATATCCTGCCACTGTCCGTTTTCATCCTCGTAATGGACAGGAGTGGCATACTGTACTGCAATGTAACTG
This sequence comes from Clostridiales bacterium, assembly GCA_003343815.1. GTDB lineage: Bacteria > Bacillota > Peptococcia > Peptococcales > Peptococcaceae > QAKL01. The sequence goes on along the minus strand of QAKL01000105.1, from coordinate 2,615 downwards.
CCGTCATTCATGCGAAATTGCTTGATGTTTTCTTCGCGCAGTGCCTCTACTTCAAAGGAAATGTCTGCTGGCATCGATTCTTCTGCCGCCAGTTCTTCAAAAGGCGCAATGATATCCTACGACTCCTCTGATAAAACAACATCTTCTGGCGTGAATTCATCTTCGTCCACGGCAAGAACCTGCACTGGAAGGAGTTGAATTAGCATAGCAAGCGTTAAAAATACTGCAAGGGAACGCAGAAAATGAGATTTCATTGTTTTTCTCCTCTCTAGCTTTGTAATTTAATTGCTATGTTTATTCTGACCTTGTGACCCTATCTCAACTACCCATTGGAATCATCTCCATCGTGTCATAGGGCAGAAACACCCCTCAATATTATATTTCTCAAGAGCTCCCTAATCAGATATTTTTCAATTTTGATTTTGTAAGAAATGCACATTTGGCCGCATTTACTTTTGCCCCATACTGTACATTTTGATTATATCAGACGACTATCCTAAAAACAATATAATTCTAAAAATCGTGAAGAAATAATTTGAATTACTGTGAGTTGCGTTTCTGGACTCAGCGCCAGCAAGTCTTGTAGCATCCCGCTGATAACTAAATAAATAAAAGATGTCTGACTACTCACAATATTTGGTGTCAGTCCGGCATCAATTTAGTTTTCAGATTCTATACCGTTTCCGGCTATAGAGATATCCGTGTAACAGTCCTTACTCTTGAAGCACCTGCGCAGATAATCATGTCCGCCGTCAACTGTACACGCACAGCAACTGCAGGTCACATACTGGTGTCGGTCAGTAGATTCGATTACATTGCCGCACAGATCGCAGTGGATAGCATTTTTGATTATTTTCACAGTCTGTGTCCTCCTGTTACAATCATATTTGCCTTGGAAGAGTGGCAGCAGCTACGAGCCGAGGCGTCTCGTTGCCTAATCTGTTAGAATAGGAAGGTAATGGTCTGACCTGTTCCTCCAAAGGCTTCGCGCCCGTAGATAAGTCAGTCAGCCATCCTCCTATTCGCAGCGTTCGATTTGTGCAGGTTGAGCTGTGTGTTCGTGTCACCAAACAGATAGAATCGGCAATGGGTAAGGATGGCTTAAGTCCATTGCAAATTCTTTTCAGGAGTGACAAATATGAACGCGCAGGTATTGATGTTTCCAGCAGAAAGAGCACCGTGGCCGTGCCTCGGCCTTTTAGCGAGGTTGTGAAGCTGCCCTTCGATGTGCGCCACAGTGCCGAGAATCTGGTGGCACTGGCAGAGCAGCTCAAATCCATCGAGGGTGAAACACGGGTGGTCATGGAACACACCGGACGCTACTATGAGAGCGTCCGGTGTGCACCATGAGGCCGGACTTTATGTTTCAGCGGTCAACCCTTTTCTCATCAAGGAATACGGTAACAATTCTCTCCGTAAGGTCAAAACCGATAAGGCGGATGCGATGAAAATCGCCAAATACGCTCTTGACAACTGGGCCGAATTGCAGGATTATACTCCTGTGGATACAATTCGATACGAACTGAAAACCCTGAACCGGCGGTTTCAGTTGGCCTCCAAGCAGAAAACCACAACCGCAAACAACCTCATCGCGCTTCAGGAACAGTCTTTCCCCGGCATCCGCAAGCTGTTTGACAGCCCTGTGCGCAGCGACGGCACACAGAAGAGGCTCATGACTTCTGGCACGTCGATTGCGTCCGCAGCGGCAGTCAGAACGCTTTTGCCGAGCGCTACCGCAAGTGGTGCAACCGAAACCGCTACCAATTCAGCATGGAGAAAGCCGCCGAGGTGTACGCTCTGGCAAAATCTGCTGTTGTGCTGGCGCAGAAAACCTCCGTCACAAAAACGCTTGTTCAGGAAGCGGCGAATCAGCTCACAGCAATCTTCCACAGCGTGGAAACTTACCGCAGTGAGATGAACAAGCTGGCTTCTCAGCTCCCGGAATACCCAGTTGTCATGGAAATGTACGGCGTTGGGGAATCCCTCGGCCCGCAGCTCATGGCGGAGATTGGGGATGTCCGCCGCTTTGAGCGGAAGCAGTCGCTTGTTGCCTTTGTAGGTATTGACCCGGCACCGAGCGAATCTGGCGACTATTGCTCTCGCAGCAACAGGACTACAAAACGCGGCTCTCCCTATCTGCGCAAAACGCTGTTCAACATCATGACCGTACATTTACAACGTGCCCCAGCGGATAAGCCGGTGTTCCAGTTCCTGGACAAGAAGTGCGCCGAGGGTAAGCCGTACTATGTTTACATGACCGCTGCGGGGAACAAATTTCTGCACCGTTACTACGGCAAGGTGATGGCTTTTTCTCTACTCTTGAGGGGCTGCCGCCTGTGGACATGGATTCAACCGGTCTGCATCACGCAGAGTAACCATCTGCTATCTGACCTTTCAGGTCGGCGCTTTTGCGGTGTCCTTTTTGTGTCGCAATTCTTCTCTACCTGTTGCCTGCAAATTTTTCTTCTGTCAAGTCCGCTTTTGGACTTGACTTTTTATTTGCAGGCTTATCTCCGCTCTACAAACCATCGACAGATGTTGTTTCCGGTAAGGTCAGCGCTGCGCTCGAAAAACAGATAGCTCTGGTGACCGCCGATCCATATCGTATAGCGGTC